>JAFTCU010000254.1 GCA_017454585.1 Thermoguttaceae bacterium
GTCCAGCGACGCCGAATCCGGCACCGCCTCCGGTCGGCGTAGCGTTTCGACGGCCTCCAGGACCTCCTTCGGAGGCTCCGCCGCCTGAAGCACAGCGCCGGGGACCAGGGTTAAGACCAGGAGTAAACAATATTTCAGATTCATGAGTTTCTCCTATTGGTTCGATTCCGAAGGGATCAGCGTCTCGAAAACTTCCTGACGATCATGGACGCCAGTTTCACGATTCCTGCCAATATCATAAAAAGAACCATCGACGTCGCGGAACCAGGCAAAAAATAAATGCCGTACAGTAAAACAAGGACCACGAGTCCGAGGAATTGCAAAACGGAGTGCACCGCCGACAGGCCAAACACCAGCATAACGCACTGAGTGAGCAGGGAATTGAAAACTCCGTGAAGCAATACAAACGGGTAGATCCGCTGTTCACAGGCGGCCTGAAGCGTCTCGCCCGAACGAAAGCCGATGAAACACAAAAAAGGGAATTGGACGAAACCAACCGTCAGCCACACCATAGGAAATGCGAAGTCGTTCAGGTCGTCGATGAAAAGGTCCGGCGGGGTAAACCACGCGATGACGCCGATCGCCAGTGCCGAGAAGAACATGCACAGCCCATCCATCCAGCCAAATGTCACCCGCGTGGGGGCCTCCCGCCAGGCGTTGAAACACTCTTTTCGTTTCTTGGGCGAGAACCCGGTCAACCAAAGCCAGTAATAATTAAAAAGAATCAAAAGAAGGGCAAATTTTTCTTTTTGGGTATAGGGCGCGAGGACAAACGGGACGACGAAAGCGATCCCGGCGCATATCAGCATCACCACCCAAAGGGAACGGCCTGCCAAGTCGCAAAGAAACTCTCCCGACCCCCAAAGAAAACGACCTTCCAGGCCGCTGACAGATTCTCCCAACCACCAGGCAAAGACTATAATTCCCACGTACGCAAAAAGAGCGAATGGGAAGAAAAGCAGTGCGCCTCTCCAGACCAGTACACCGACGTTAAAAAGTCCCGGGAATATGCGGGTTTTTAAAATTTCGTTCATGATGTATCAGGTTTCCCTTCCTTTGGTTCATTGCGTTTAAACGGTCGTCAATGCTCGGACTCTTGCCCCGGAATTTTCGGTGGCATAACTGCCACCGCTCGCCAATCATAAATACGGGGACGACGCTTCCAACGTCGTTTAATTCATAATTCAAAATTCTTAATTCGTAATTAGAGACGACGCTGGAAGCGTCGTCCCCGTATCATTCCGCGCCGAGGCTGAGCAGAAACTGCATGCAGTCGGGGTTTTCTGCACGCGAGGCGGCATGGAGGGCCGTTCGTCCGTTGCAGTCCTGGCCGTTGGGGTCGGCGCCCTGGCTGACGAGGTACCGCACGACCGGCAAATGTCCCCGGCTCGCGGCGGCGTACAGGGGCGGGCCGTACAGGTAAACCGCCTCGCAAAGCGGCTTTCTCGCCTCGGCAAGCGGCGCGCTCCAGCGGCCCCCTTCGGAGTTGACGTCGGCCCCCGCCTCGACCAGCAGACGCACGATTTCCAGATCTCCCTGCCATGCGGCCCGTTCCAGAGCGGTCAGCCTCGCGGCCCCCTGCGCCCGAGGGTCGAGCCCGGCTTCCAGAAGAAACGCGACGAGTTCCGCCGACCCGCTCTCCGCCGCGTGATGGAGGAGCGTGTTCCCGTCCGGGTCCAGGATCCCCGGCGAGAGGTGAAACGCTTCGAGCAGAGACCGCACCAGCGCGGTATTTCCCGACTGGGCCGCGAAAAAGACACAGAGGTTTTCCAGGTCCGACTCTGCTCCATGCTCCAAAAGAACCTGAACAACTTCCAACGCACCCTCTGCCGAGGCCGTCTGAAGGAGTGTCCACCCCTCCGGAGTTCTGGCCCGAGCATTCCCTCCCGAGTGTATGAAATCGCGCACCCGACCGGCATCTCGTTCCCGAATCGCGGTCAAAACTGGTTCCAGCTCTTGAGCATTCTCGCCGGAGTTTTCAGCAAAAGTCAGTTCTTCGTTCATTATTTTGGGTATGGCAATACAGAAACCGCAGACTTCCTTTGCAGTTTTCACTTAGTGATGAAAAACACAAGGGGCAAAAGATCAAGGAGACGACACCACCAGCATCGTTTAAAAATAAAGAGACGACGTATCAAGGCATCATCAGAAAAAGTTAAAGGTTGGGAGTCAGGAGACGATGCAGAAAGCATCGTCCCCTATAACCGATTCACTCACGGCTGCTTGCGAAGCTGGAGCCACTCGGCGTGGAACGCCTGGTCTTCCGCTTCGTCGATGCGCTTGAACGTGTGCGCGCCGAAGTAGTCACGCTGGGCCTGGATCAGATTGGCCGGAAGCCGCTCGCTGCGGTAGCCGTCGTAGTAGGAAAGCGCGCCGGAGATCGCCGGGCAGGGGATCCCGAACTCGACCGCCGTTTTCACGACGCTGCGCCACGATTCCTGCGCGTTGGTCACTTCCGCCTTGAAGTAATCGTCCAGCAGAAGGTTTTCCA
>JAFTCU010000255.1 GCA_017454585.1 Thermoguttaceae bacterium
GACGGCGTGCATTTCGATTACATCCGGTACGACGGCGTGAATGGCTGCTTCTGCGACTGCTGCCGCGAGCGGTTTGAAAAGTCACTCGGGCGGAAAGTAGAAAACTGGCCGGAAGACGTAATGCAGGACGGAAAACTTTGGTCTGAATATTCCGCCTGGCGCGCGGGCCTGATCACGCACATCGTGAAGACCGTCCACGACGAGATGAAAGTCCGCCACCCGAACGTGAAGATCTCCGCGGCGGTCTTCAACACTTACCCGCACTGCAAGGAAGTGTACGGCCAGGACTGGGTGAAGTGGGCGAACGAGGGCTTCGTGGACTTCCTCTGCCCGATGAACTACACGCAGAAGACCGAAACGTTTGAAAACATGACGCGGAGTCAGCAGGCGCTCGTCCGCCCGGATTTTCCGCTTTACTTCGGGATCGGCGAGTACAAACTGACGGCCGACGGAACGCTGGATCAGGTGAAATCCGCAAAGAAACTCGGCGGAAAAGGCTTCACGATCTACAATCTGGAACCCTCTGCCGCAAGGAAAATTCTGCCGCCGCTAACCAAGTGACCCCCCAGATTCGGAGGGCCGGCGTCCCGCCGGTCAAGTTAATAAATTGTAACGTGGAAAGGCGTAATGCTTTTAACTTGACCGGCGGGACGCCGGCCCTCCGGATCTTTCGGCCCTCCGAATCTTCACCGGTCCTCCGAATCTTCTCCCCCTCCCCCAAATTTTTTCAAGGAACCATCCAAATGCAAAAGCTCCTCCCCTCCTTCCTCCTTTTTTTGACGTTCAGCCTTCTTTGCGCCTCTGCACCGGCGGGTGATTTCACCTACGAAAACGACCTCCTCCTGATCCGCGGCCAAAACTGCGAAAAAGGCGTCCTCGGGAACGGCGAGCTGGCGTACTCGAACCGGGTTTACGTCTGGCAAAACGTTCCGAAGGAACTCCAGGGCGTTTACTTCACCAAATTTGGCGGCGGTGTGGCGGGGACGGTCGAAGTGACCGCCAAAGCCGACTTCACGGTTTTTGCCGTCCTGGCTTCCGGGAATCACTTCGAACTCCCCCTTCCGTGGGTTTTGCGCAGCGAAAACGCCTACTACTACACCGACGGGGGAAAAACGTCGATGAAGGCCTACTCCCGCGGTCTGAAAAAGGGCGAAACCATTTCGATCCCCCAGAACGGCTGGACCGGAACCCAGCTCCTTTTCTCCGACTCGCCGATCCAGTGGAACCCCCCGAAACCGATCGAGGCCCGCGCGATCCGAATGCTCTACAATAATCCGGGCCTGATCGATGATCTGGCGGTCGGCCTTTGGGTCTGGCCCGTCCCGATGGATTGCGACGGCGATGGAAACGTGGACCTCGTCCTTTCGTGCGAGTGCGGTCCGTACAATGGAACGTTTCGGTTCGTGAATCCCGGGATCCCCGAAGGAAAAACCGGTCTGGGCGTCCGACCGGCAGAGAGCGAGCCGATCCCGAACCCGTTCATGCCGGTTTTCAGGCCGGGGGAGAAGCTGAGCCAGGGGAGTATTAACGTCCAGGCGAGTTTCGTCGATGGGAAAACCCGGGTCCTTTGCATGAACGCCGAGTTTCCCGATTTCGGAAAGACGGGCCTGAACGCTCCGGTGCCACTTCCGCTTCCGCAAAACGTCCACTCGAACGGCGTCCGCGGCAATATGTGGAAGTACGTCGATTTTGACGGCGACGGCGTTCTGGACCTCGCGATCGGGATCGACGACTGGAAACCCTACGGCTGGGACGATGCCTGGGACGAAAACGGCGTCTGGAAGAATCAGCCGACACTCGGCGCGGTGTACATCGTCCGCAATTCCGGGACGAATGAGGAACCGAAATACGAAACCCCCGTCCTTCTGGCCGACGTGAACGGGAACACGGCCCTCACTTACGGCTGGCCCTCGCCGAGTTTCGAGGACCTGGACGGCGACGGCGACTTGGACCTCCTCTGCGGCGAGTTCCGCGATAAATTCACGTACTTCGAAAACGTCGGGACCCGCCAGAAGCCGGAATACGCCCCCGGAGTCCTGCTCGAGGACGAAAACGGCGAGATCCTGCGCATGGATCTGGCGATGATGACGCCGGTTTTGTTCGACTGGACCAAAGATGGGAAGACCGACATTTTGTGCGGGGACGAAGATGGCCGCGTCGCGCTGCTCGAAAACACGGGAAAGTTCTATAAAAAGGCGCTCCCCGACGACGTGAACCAGAAAGTGAAAGAAGTAAACGTTCCGCTTTTCAAGGCTCCGCTTTACTTCCAGCAGGAAGCGTACGAGCTGAAGGCCGGCGCGCTGGTGACCCCGTCGTGCGCGGACCTGAACGGCGACGGGGCGCTTGATTTGGTCTGCGGGACCTCCGCCGGCTACATCATGTTCTTCGAAAACCTCTCGAAACCGGGCGAGGAATTCCCGAAATGGGCCAAACCGGTTTACGTGAAGGCCGACGGGAAAACGGCGCACATCAACGCGCATCCGAACGGCTCGATCCAGGGCCCGATCGAGGAGAAATGGGGCTACACGACGCTCACCGTGGCGGACTGGGACGGCGACGGTCTGCTCGATATTATGTGGAGCCACATCTGGGGGAAACCCGCCTGGTTCAAAAACGTCGGGACGAAAACCGGGCCGAAATTTGCCGCTCCGCAGGACGTGGAAGTGGAGTGGGACGGCCCGCAGCCGCGTCTGGCGTGGGGCTGGATGGAGCCGGAAGGGAAGAAACTCCTGACGCAGTGGCGCACCACGCCGGTCATGGTGGACTGGAACGCCGACGGACTGATGGAC
>JAFTCU010000256.1 GCA_017454585.1 Thermoguttaceae bacterium
CAAATATCGACCGCCTTCATGCAGGTTTCGTACTTCGGGTTCGGCTCGATCCCGCCAAACTCAATGACGTTTCGGCCCGCCAGCGCGGCCATGACCTGCTCGTACACGCCATTGCGCTTGATGGAGCCGCCGCCGTAAGTCATCATGACCTTGGCGTCTGCCGGGACCAGTTCGGCCAGCTTCGCGATTTGGCCTTTTCCAAAAACGACGTTGACCGGATTGCAGTATTGGAAATTCAGCATGAAAACCTCCTTTTAAGGAATGAGTGACGAAGTAATTCGCGGGTCCTTCTTGACAAAAACGATTAATACTGTATTATAAGAAGAGGAATAAAAAAATCAAGCCCTTACACGGGAGCGTTTCCCCAATTTTTTCAAGAAAAGAAAATAAAATGCAGAAACCAGAGTTAGTCCTGGTCCTGATTCCGTTCATTGCGTTTTTGGTCACGTGGACGTTCCTTTGTGTTCGACTCGCGGAAGGGAAAGGACTTTTACCAAAGCAGAATCCGCTACATCGTGCGCGGTGGCGGGGGGACACATGCTTGTTGATCCTCGGGGCGTTCGTGGCGATCCCGTCTTTCGCGCTGGCGGTCATGATGTTCCTTACGCAGGAAAATCCGACCGGGAAATCAGGCGGAGAACCGGCCAAAAAAGCCGTAGTGGTACAGGAAAACGACTCGCAGACAGAGCACTCTGCGCTGGTTTTTCTCGAAAAGAATCCCTCGCCGCTCAAGTTTTTGTTCATGGCGGCGTACATTGCGCTGGTGGCGCCGTTTTTCGAAGAATTCATTTTTCGGCTCATCATTCAGGGCTGGTTTGACGCCCGGGAGCGGGAGATCTTCCGGAGAAAACGCGGGAATGGCTGGCGCAGCGTGATCCTGGTCGCGATCATGTTTTCGTTTATTCATTTTCGGGCGGCCACACCTGCTTACCCCTCGGAACACGAGCTTGGAATACAGTTCGGCACGCTGGCCATCACGTCGATCTTGATCCTGGTGTTCAGTATTTGGCTCCTGAAAGGACCGCTTGGCCTGAACTGGCGGGAAATCGGGCTGGATTTTCGGTTCTGGAAGAAGGATTTATGCCTCGGAGCGCTTGGTTTTGGTGCGGCAGCGGAAGTTACGTACTTGCTCCAGGCGGCTCTGGCGGCTCCGCTCAAGAATTACTGCGCGCCTGATTTTATCGCTCTGATCCCGATCGCCCTCGTGTTTGGGATCTTGTATTGGCGGACGCGGCGCCTCCTGCCGGGATTCACCGCCCATGCGATCTTTAACGGGTTTTCGATTTTGCAGCTCTACACGCTTTATTTGATGAAGTCAACCAGCCTGCCTCTTTGAGGGGGGGCACGAAGTGCCGGGGGGAGTCGATCGGTGGGTTCCTTGACTCCCCCAGTCGCGCTTGCGCGAGCCAGCCCCCACAAAGAGGGGGCCTTTAAATTTTACCCGCCCCCCGATTGACTTTTAGTCATTTTCAGTTAAAATACGCGCAAGGTTTTTTTATTTTCCAGACTTTTTCATTTTCAGATTGAGGGAAAACTCATGGCTGATTTGCTCATCGTTGGCTCGTTTGCGTTCGATACGATCAACACGCAGACCGCCCGGCGCGTAAACGTTCTCGGCGGCACCGGCTCCCACGCCTCTTACGGCGCGTCCTTTTACACGAAAGTCTTTGCTTCCGGCCGGGTCGGCGGTTTGGACTGGAAGGACGAAGATTCCAAAATGCTTCAGGACCATAATATTAACATCGAAAATCTTCAGATCGTGCCGGGCGAGAAAACCACTTCGTGGGAAGCGGTTTACGAGGCCGACATGAATAACCGGTCCACCCTTTCGTTCTGCCCGAACTGCTGCGTCGAGTTTCATCCGAACCTGACCGAAGCGGCAAGAAAATGCCCGTACATTTTCCTGGCTAACAATTCACCGGAATCGCA
Source organism: Thermoguttaceae bacterium (assembly GCA_017454585.1). The sequence continues at coordinate 1,930 of JAFTCU010000256.1, forward strand.
GATGGAAGTCATTGAGTCCGCGATCGATCCGAAGCTGATCGTGGCCGACACGATGGACTACTATATTAATGGCTCCCGCGCGGAACTGGACAAAGTTCTGAAAAAGGTCGATGGTCTAATCCTGAACGATTCGGAAGCCCAGCTTCTGGCGGGCAAGACGGACCTTTTTGAGTGTGCCGACGCGATTCTGGAGATGGGGCCGAATTTCGTCATCATCAAGAAAGGGGCGCATGGAAGCCTTTTCCAGAACAAAGAGGGGAAAGTCTGCGTTTTCCCGGCGTACCCGTCCCGGAAGGTCATCGAGCCGACTGGCGCGGGCGACTGCTTTGCCGGCGCGTTTATGGGCTACTTGGCCTCCCAGGAAAACTGCGATTTTGAGACGATCAAAAAAGCGATGATCTACGCGACCGTGACGGCCAGTTTCACGATCGAAGACTTCAGCTTCGACGCTCTGAAACGCTCGACCCGCGCAGACATCGACCGGAGATTTGAGGAAATGCGTGAGATGCTGAGATTCTAAACATTTTGATTCAATTCGGAGGGCGGTCGTCACGGAAACCCCGCGTACGCGACTCCGAACCCCTCCGAAAACGTCCAAGGCCGCAATAGGCCCCGCGGATGAGACGGATGGGGCTGATTAAGGCGGATTGGATTTTTAGAAGGGAGTTCAAGCCCTTTTCCAGAGGGTGAGCCGAACCTGGTTCAAACCTTAATTTAAACACGGATTTTCACGGATTAGAAAGATTCCCACGGATTTTTAAAGAAAAAAGGAGGAAATCTTTCCTGAAAAAATCCTTTTAATCCCTTAAATCCGCGGAAATCCGTGTTTAAATGAAAGCCCTGAAGTGGAACGGGGTTGGAGTTTACCCGGACGATTTGGAATTTTTCTTTTTTAAAATCCAATCCGCCTTAATCCGCCTCATTCGCCTAATCCGCGGGGCCTATAGTCGCTGGACGTTGCAGCGTGCTGGACGTGAACTCTGGACTGGACCCATTTTCGCAGGCCGTTCTTCAATTTACTCCAACTCATCCCAGCGCGAGTACAGACTTTCCAGCTCGCGCTGGACTTTTTCCGCTTCGCGGGTCAGACGGATGAATTCCGCTTCGTTTTTCTGGAAGAAATCCGGCTCGGAGAGTTTCGCATTGATCTCCTCCTGACGGGCTTCCAGCTCTTCGATCTGGCCGGGGAGTTTTTCCAGCTCCAGCTTTTCTTTGTAGGTCAGACGCTTTCCCTGCGGCTCCGCTTTGGGTGCGGGAGCGGGTTTCGGCGGCGCCGCTTTTTTCTGGTTTTTGACCGCCTGACGCTCCGCCTCGGCCTTTTCCTCCTGACGGCTTTGCGCGTACCAGTCGTCGTAGCCGCCGACGAATTCCCGGACCCGGCCGGCCCCTTCAAAAACGAGCGTCGAAGTCACCACGTTATTCACGAATTCCCGGTCGTGATTCACCAGCAGCAGCGTGCCGGGGTACTGGGCCAGCTTTTCTTCGAGTAGATCGAGCGTTTCCAGATCCAGGTCATTCGTCGGCTCGTCCATCACCAGAATA
>JAFTCU010000257.1 GCA_017454585.1 Thermoguttaceae bacterium
GTCAGGATCGGTGGCCGGCGCAGAAATGACGACTTTCTTGCAGCCTTTGTGAGAGTCGAAACCAGCTTTGCCGTCAGCGGCGCGCTTGGTGAACAGACCGGTGGATTCCAGAACGACGTCAACGTTCAGGTCGCCCCACGGAAGGTTGCCCGGATCACGTTCTTCGAAAACCTTGATCAGTTTGCCATTGACGACCAGACCTTCGTCATTGGCTTCAACCGTACCATCGAAACGACCATGGACGGAGTCGTACTTCAGAAGAGTCGCCAGCATGGCGTTGCTGGTGAGGTCGTTGATCGCAACGACATCGTACTTCTCAGGCTGAGCTGCCATAACGCGGAAAACCAAACGGCCAATACGACCGAAACCATTAATACCAACGCGAATAGCCACTATAAAGTCTCCTAGCGTGATAAAAAGAACCAATCTTCCCAAAGAGCCATACCATTACGACCCCGGTCCGATTTCAATTTTATCGTAATTATAACGGATTTCCAAAATAACGCAAGCCCCCCCGAAAAGTTTTTTTAAATTTCCGGCGATTTTCCATTACGGGGACGACGCTTCCAGCGTCGTCAGAAGAAATACTTTGTAGGTTTTCCAGAGACGACGCTGGAAGCGTCGTCCCCGCAGATTTTGGATTTTGAAACGACGCTGGAAGCGTCGTCCCCAAAAGATCAAGCCAGTTTCAGGAGTCGGCGCAGCAACCATTCCAGCGAGAGTAAAAAGACCAGCGTTCCAAGAAGCCACTCCGATGGAATGACCGGTACAGCCGAGGCGAATTCAATCAACGTTCGCGTGCGGTCCGGGAGTTTAGCCGGAAATGTTTGCAAACCCGAGTCTTCCACTGAGCCGAAGGCCTCGCCGCCCGTCTGTTGGGCCAGTTCCGTCAGGAATCGCGCGTCACGTTCTGTCCGGTCACGTTCCAAATCGGAAAGCACGATTTCCCCTCGCTGGACCAAAACTTCCTCCGAGTCCGGGATTGTGAGTTCGACCCGAAACCGTCCTTCCGTGAGCACCGAAAAGCGTCCGGTATAAAGTCCTTGCATTTCACGGTCCACAGTGAGCCGTACCTGTTGAATTTTCCCGTTTGGAAGGAAAAGCTCGGCCGTGAGTTCCGGTACTTTGGCCGGGTCCAGAGGCTGAAGCGCAGGGTCGAAAAGCTGGGCACGCAACTCAATGGGATCCCCGGGGAAGTACCGATCCTGCTCGAGCATCAGTCTGCCTCGCTGCGACTGCTGGATCATTCGGCCCTGGGTAATGTACCGCACGATTTGCGTGTAAAACCGTGTAAAATACTCGGGATTTTGGGCACGTAACCGCCAGAATTCCCCCGTCCCGATGTAAAACGTTCGGCCAGCGCCGTAGAACTGGGTCGCCAGAAGAATCGGCGCAGAACCACCCATACGGGTCTGAGGCGCAGAAAAAGCCGCAAGTGACGTGGCGCCCGCGCGGAGTTTCTTCGTGGGGAAATGGCCGTACACGCCCGGGAAAGCGTCCCAAATCTTCTGACTGGTACTCTGCTGATCGTCGAGTTGCAAGTAACTTGCTTCACGTCCCGAACGGGTCCAGTCCAGCGGCCAGATTTCATCCGCCGAGTAAGTGTTTTGCCGGAGTGTTGAGGTTCGGTCATAAAATTCGACCGGGCAAAGCGTCCGAATATTTGCCAGTTCAGGCGCGTCGAGCCAGCTTCCGACCGCGCTCATGTACACCGGTCCGGCGATGAAGAGGATCCCGCCTCCGTGACGGGCCGTCCACTCTTCCACCCAACTCGCCTGATCGGGCGAAAGAACTTTCCAATTCGCGTCCACAGAGATGATCCCATCATACGCGAAAAGTTCCTCACGCGTCACGGGAAAACGAAGCAAAACCCGGTCAGCATCCTGCTGGATCCGAGCCTTCCAGGCCTTTTCCTCCTCCGGATTCGCAGGGACCGAGCCGGAAGGAGGCAGTGCGCTCTGGAGCAGAACATCCGTTTCAATGGTTTTATCCCGTCGAAGTGCCGTGGCAAGGAATTGGTACTCACGCATCGGACCGCCAGCGAAAATGAGCAAGCGGGTCCGGCGTTCCATGACGTCCACTTCGACTTCACGCTGATTATCGTCGAGGTTCTGTTCTTCTTCTTCCCCCTGAATACGAACCTGGTAAAGATGCTTTCCAACGGGCTGAGGCTCCATGCGGAACTCAAAGGGCGTAAGCTCGGAACGGGAAAGTGGAAGAGTGGTGGAAAAGAGCATTTTTCCATCCTCGGGTTTACCTTCCGAGGCAGTTCCTTCAGACTGAACACTTTTTTTCTGTTCGACGCTCCAAATTTCACACTTGATCGTGGATTCGCGGTTTTCATCCCCCAAACCAGTCGCTTCCACAGTGCCGCGGATCATGAACGGATCACTTGGCTGCACGCGGGTCGGAGCTTCCAGCTCTGCAATTCGGTAGTTCACCACCGGAACGGTCGAACCAAAACCGAGCGTAAAGATGGGTATCCCACGCTCCTTTGCCGCTTCGATGAGTGTTTCGGGGCCAGAGCCAGCATTCTGAACGCCGTCCGAACAGAGGATCAGACCGGAAATAGGAATATCCGCGTGACTCTGGAGCCACTCACGAATCCCATCCGCCTGACGGGACTGAGTTCCGCGGCAGTCGCGCATTTTTTTCAGTGCTGACGTGAATGATTCCTGAGCCTCCTGATCAGTTTTTTTTTCGGTGTTTTCTTTTTCGTTTTCCGACCCTGAAACGATACCATCACGTGTTTTGCCGCAAGTCCAAACGACCCGGGCTTCCGAATCCAGCCCGAAGAAAATCAAATCGTGACGTTTGGCGAGTTCCTGTACCAACGGGGTTTCTTCCCAAAATTTGGTCAAAGTCTCGGACCGGCTGGGCGAGTCGGGCGAGTTGGTCTCCGGGAGCGTCATGCTGAGCGAAGTGTCGCAAAAAACGAGAAAACACGAGTTCACCTTCCGCTCGCGTTCCGTCACCCACTGCGGCTGGAGGTAAATCCAGAGCAGAACGAGCAAAACCCCCACGCGCAAAATCGGGAGCAAAACCCGCCAGAACGGCCGAAGCTCTACAGAGTCCCGTCTGTAAATACGCACGACAACCCAGACCAAAGCCGCAAAAATCAGAAGCGGCAGAAGCCAGTCGGAATTCGTATGTATGCGGGAAAATGTAAACATAAAAAAATCAGGAATGAGGAATCAGGAATGAGGAATTCGAGGATCAGGCCAGAAAGTGCGATGACTTTCTTGTATCAGCATTACACGCCAGAGCAATTCCTGATTTAACGAAGTGCTCCCGTGTTCGGGTCGTAGTTCCAAACGTCCGTTTTCTTTTCGTGCGTGACCGTCAAAACGCCGTTGATGGAATCGTCGTTCACGCTGATCTCATCGATCTTTTTCCATTCAGCCTGAGAGTTTTCACGGACATAAACACTCACGGACTTGATGGGGTCGTCAGACTGAATTTTCGCCTGTTTCTCCTGGCCGGGAACCGTCATTTCAAGGCCCGAGCCGTCCTCAAGCATCCGAAGCGCAAAACGGACTTTCCCGGTTTCGTCTTCCATCGGGATCGAGGAACCGAGCTTCATCGTAACCGATTCTTTATCATCGCGCTGATTATTCTTCACGACGAAATGGTCGTTTCGGAGGATCTTGCCATTTTCGTCCAGAATGAAGTGGCACACGCGATTGTCACGCCAGCCGTTCCACATCACCATGATGTGAAAATGGGGCGGAAAGTCCACATGACCGTTGGGGAAATTGGTCTCGAAACCGTAAATATTAATCTGGCCTTTCACCGCGTCTGCCGAGTCGGTGAACCCCATTTCGCGCATCATTTCCAGCGAGGCGAACATGAAATTCAAGTGCGCCTGGATCTGACGCTCCGGGTAGGGCAAACCACGGTACGGTCCCGCCTGCACGCCTGGCACATTATGGAAGACGCAGACCTCTACCGCGCCGAAATGCGGCAAAGTGCCGGAAAAATGGGTCGGCGTTCTGCCTGCGTTCATCCGGAAAGTCGCGTCCGAGCCAGAAATCTGAGCCTGCGTCACACCGTAAACTTTCGCAATTTGCACATTCGGCCACGAAACTGAAACCATCGGCGCAGGTCGATCTTTCCCCTCCGCCTCAATGGTGAAGTAGTATTCACGGCGATTCAGGCCCGTAAAAGCATCGCCTTCGACCAGTTTCCAACCTTCCGGAAGCCCAAGCGTCGGCGTGGCGGTTTCAGCCAATTCCGACTTGGTGATTTTCGCCCCGAAACGGGTCACGTCTTGTGCCTGGACTGTGGTCAAAAGCAGAAATAAAACGACGAAAAAACGTAATTGAGCCACAAAAACCCCTTTCGTTTCCAATTCAGCCGATGATTTTTCTCAAGTGCTCGATGCTCCGCGCGGCCTGATCCAACGTCCCACACTCGACGCTCAGCACCAGATCCTGCGGGAGCGGCCTGAGCAAAGCGACGACCTCAGCCCAGTCGATCACGCCGTCACCGCAGGCGCAGCCGACGGCGGTTCCCATGACTTTTCCGCGTTCGGCTTCGGACTGCTCGAACGAAATGTCCTTGGCGTGAAGGTGAATGATGTAGGGCGCAAAACGGCGGATCTGCTCGATCGGGTCGAGGCCGCCCAGGTAGGCGTTCCCCGTGTCGAAGTTGGCCCCGACCGCCGGCGATTTGACCAGATTCAGGATTTTCTCGTATTTGTCCGGGACGAGCGAGTAAGTCTGATGCGTTTCCAGCCCGATCTTGATCCCGCGGGGCTCCGCCACTTTGACCGCCTCCATGATGGAATATTTGATCAGGACAAAATCTTCTTCCTCGGTGGTCCACGTTTGCTTGCGGCCCTCGTGCGTGTTGATGATCGGCGCACCGCATTCTTTCGCAAAACGCGCCGCCTGTTTCAGGTACTCCACCGCAATTTCCGGCTTGGAAAGCTGCGAGTGACTTGAAAGGGCCGAGAGCTTCAGCCCCGCCGCCTCGACCGCGTCCCGGATCCGGAACGGATCGTCCAGCATCGAAACGCTGTGGAAGTAGCGGGCCTCGGAAAGCAGCTCACGCCCCCAGTGGACCATCGGCTCGATGTACTCGTAGCCCAGTTCTGCCGCGAATTTCACGCCCCACTCGAAACTTTTGTGGCTCGTGCGCACGGCTTCCAGATTCAGACCGATTCCGATTTTACCCATTTCAAACCTCCGGGAGTACGTAGCCTTCTCGGTACGGACGGCTCAACATCGCGTTGGCCTCTTCACAGTCAACAAAACGTTCGGCTTCGGGGTCCCATTTCAGGGAGTGCCCCACGAGTCGCGCAATATTCAAAATATGGCACAGAGACGCGGTCCGGTGGCCAAACTCGCAGTCGTCGATCGGCCGCTCACCGCTCTGGATGCACTCGAGCCAGGTCCTCGTGTGGCTCATTTCCTGGAGCGGAGATTCCTTCATCAGCTTCTCGGCGATTTCTTGCGGGTTGGTCTGGATCCGGGCGCGGAAAATTTCCATCTTCGCGTCTTTTCCGACGAAAATCGCACCGCCGCGATTCCCCTCGATCTCCTTTCCGTCCTGATTTTTCCCGAGCCAGACCGTGATCCCGTTGGCGTAACGGTAGGCCAAACGAGGCTGGGAGCAAATCCGGTTCCCACGCTGGGACGATTCCGGCTTTTCGTAGGTCGGAAGGCTCAAAGCGTCCCCCTCCACCAGAATTTCCGTCGGGCCGGTTTCCTGCATTCCCAACGCGACCTGGATCTGGTCAAGCCCGTGCGTTCCCCAACCGGTCATTTCCCCTCCGGAGTACGGCCGGAAGGAGAGCCAGCCGGGATTCGCCCGCGGCGCGAAAAGATCGGGATGGAACGGAACGGGCTCCGTCGGGCCGCACCACGTTTCCCAGTCCAACCCCTCCGGGACCGGCTGGGCCGGAAGCGCGCAGTACCACGGCGACTCGTAATTTGCCGCGATCACTTCCTGAATTTCACCCAAACCACCGTCCAGAATGTACTGGCAGCCGATCCGGTTGGCGCGCATGCTGCGCTGCATCGAGCCGACCTGGAACACAATCCCGGTTTTTCGGGCCGCGCGGACCATCAGGCGCCCCTCGGTGACGGTCAGCGACATCGGTTTCTCGGCGTAAATGTGCTTCCCGGCCAGGGCCGCGTTCACGCAAATCAACGCGCGCCAATGTTCCGGCGTGGCGGTGACGATCGCGTCCACATCCTTCCGGTCGAGGATCCGCCGAAATTCCTGCGTGGCCTGCGACTCGTCCAGCCCGGCGTCTTTGGCGATTTTTTGGGCACGCGGGAGGAAAACGTCGCACGCCGCCACCGGCTGCGCCATCGGCTGACTGTACGCGCTCCGGAAGACGTAGCTCCCCTGACGCCCGACTCCGATCCCGGCGACGCCGATCCGGTCGTTTGCGCCAACTTTACCGGCCTGAGCGAAAATGGAGCGGGAAATGACCAGCGGGGCCGCGAGTGCTGCGGACGCGCATTTCAGAAAATGACGGCGGGTGGTGGGCATAAAAAAACTCCTGGTTTGAAATTTTGCTTCAATTTTACTCTCGGGTCCAGAGTTTCGGACCAACGCTTTCCTTTATTTTACTCCATTCCCCGCTCACGTCAAGAGGGGCTCCAGCAAAATCGAGACGGCCAGGAAAACAAAAAGGACCCCCGCCGCGAGATTCACCCAACCAAGGCGCGACTCGTTCTGGAGGAACGTCCGTTTGAGGAACGTTCCGCCAAAAATCAGGAAAAGGTTCCAGAACGTTCCGATCACGCAAAAAAGCCCGCCCAGAATCAGAAGTGGAAGCCACGCGGGCGTGAAAGCCTCGTTCATGAACTGGGGCAAGTAGGAGAGGAAAAAAAGGACCACTTTCGGGTTCAGAAGGTTCACTCCAAGCCCCTGAAAAAAGCAGGCGGTGAGCGTTTCGTCCGAAACTGTCCCTTCATGAATTTCCACGGCCGAAGCCTTCGAACGCAGAAGCCCCACGCCAAGCCAGAGCAGATACAGACCGCCGAGGCAACGGACCACCCGGAACGCAAGCGGCGAGTGAACGATGAACCAGCCCAACCCGAAAGCCACGATGCACGAGTGGATGACCAGCCCCACAGTGATCCCGATCGCTCCCATGATCGGCCCCCAAACCCGGCGGGTCGTGAAGGTTTTCGTCAGGATGAACACCATATCGACCCCGGGGATCAGGCACAAAATCAGGGATGAAACGAAAAAAAAGGGAAGATTCTGAAACATGGAATTCTACGGTCCCTTCACTTCGATTTCGTACCAAAGCGTCTGGCTCCGGCAGTCGATTTTGACCACTGAATCGGAGACCCGTTTCACCGGGACCGGCTCTTTTCGCTTCGCGTCTCCGTCCAATGCCCAAGCCGTGACCGTACTTTTGGACGGAACCGGGAACGTAAGCGTGAGTTTCACCCCCTCACAAAGACGCGGCATTTGACCACGGCGCGGACTGGTCAAACGCTTTCCCTTTAATTCGGCCGGGGCTTGCGTTTGGTCGGCGTCGGTCCCGTACTCGCTGAACGTCCCGTCCGTATTCGCCATGAAGCCCGTGGCGGCCAGGAGCCAGTGCGTCTCGTCGGTCTGCGTGAGGGAAACGGTCGCCCAGTCGAGCAAAGTCGGCGAAATCTCCAATGCCGTTCCGCCGCGGAAATCGATCCGGGTTTGGGTGGATTCGCCATCAGACGGCGCGAGGAAGCCCGTAAAGAGTTTCGTCCGCGGTGTGTCGGCGCGGAACCAGCAGCGTTCCGGGTCTTCACCGTTCCACTCGATTTCGTCCGTTGGGGATTTAACGGAAACGATTTTTTCTGAACCGACTGAGGATTGAGGGGTTTTCGTCTCCGTGGGCCGGAAATTTGCGGCAGGGCTGGCCACGGACGGCGAGCCGCCGTCCTTCCGTATTAACGACGCTGGAAGCGTCGTCCCGGTAAGGTCCGTGAGCTGAACGCCGCAAAAGACCTTGATCACATCGGAATTTTCGTGCCCGAGCCAGCCGAACCAACGGTGGTACGCATTCATCCGCTCGGCCGCGTGGGCGTACTCCTCCTCGCGCGTCATCTGCTTGATCACTCGCGGCACGTCGTTGAGCGACTCCACGCTCCGTAAATCGCCGCGTACAAAAAGATTCACACACGCCGGCAGATGCACGAGCTGGCAGACGTTCTGGGTCTGGTCGAAGTAGCTCAGACCGTCCTGATGGTCCTCGCGATGGCTCCATGCGTAAGCATAAACCGCGCTCCAGTTCTGGAACGCCCCCACCGCGGCGGCCATCGGAAAACCCTCCGCCGAGTAGAAATTCGGCCACGGGTGATTGTACTCGCTGAGCGTGAACGGTTTTCCCACGACGCGGCAGAACGCCAGCTCCGCGAGGTTTCCACCGTTCATGAAGGAGTTCACGTACGGTTTATTATCGACGATCCAATCGTTCTGATCCCACCGATTCCCCGGCCAGTACGGGTGGCACCAGTACGAGTGAATGTCGCAGTAGTCCATCTGTGCCTGAGCGTACGTCGAGGCGTAGCGCAGCTGGGTCCCGGCAATCGGCGCCTGAACTTTCAGTTCGTCTTTCAGGAACGCGTACATTTCCCGCCAGTACGCATCGTCGAGGTCCATCAGGAAGTCGTGGAAGTCCCGCTTTTGCCGCGGCGTGACGTCTTCCTTCCGCGCAGAGACCAAACTCATGGGACCGTGTTCCAGCTCGTCTTTTCCAGGACCAATTCTCCCGCCGCGGCGGACCGAGAAATCGTCAATTTCCACCTCGCCGTCCAGTTGGGCAAAACCCAGCCGGACGTTGGAGTCGCTGAACGTCGGCAGGATCGTCATTTGGACCGTCTGCCAGTCTTTTTCGAGCTGGATCGTCCGTCGGACGTTCCGGTAGTCGGCGTGGTGCTCCATGAAGTAGAACGACGCTTTCTTCGGTTTGGACGAGCGTATCCGGAACGAAATCGTGTACGGGACGCCTTCTTCGATCGTGGCTTTCGTCAGGTAAAACTGGGGGTTCCAGTTCTTCGTGCTGGCCTTTTTCACGTCGATTTTAAGCGTCTGTGTCGATTCATCGACCCACGCCTGAGCCTCGACTTCGGCATCTTTTTCAAGATTCCACGGCGAGTTCCGGAACGTTTCCGCGCTGGTGAAACCGCCGTCGGGGATCATTTCCTCACCGAGCGGAACGTCCAGCGCTCCCCACGCCTTGGAAAGCTCCTCAGTCGTTTTGTACCGCTCGGCAAGCCAGGAGTTCCAGCGCTCCCAAAGCATTTTCGCGTAAAAATCGGGCAGTTCCTCCAAATGGCCGCAGTTCCACTCGCAGACGATCGAGTTTTCATTATTAATTTCCACGAACGCGACGCATGGGTCCTCCGTGTACGCCTTTTTCGTGTAAGGGTTCACGTGAGTCAGAAGGTCCCGCGCGTATTCCTTCTGAAGCTCGATCATTTCCGGTACGTAATTATCGACCCCCTTCTGCATGTTGGGGAGTTTTTCCACCTCCGGGAAATTACCGTCCCGGGAGTCGAGCGTCCGGCCGACGTGGAGGTTAATATTGACGTAGATCCCCACCAGTTTCATCTGGTAAATAAACCAGTCGAGCCGGTCGAGTTTTTCCTCGTCCATCTTGCGGTGGCCGAGTTTCTCGTACTTCCCCCAGATTTTCGTATCGACGAAATGAAGGCGCACGACGTTGATCCCGAACGAGCGCAGACGCAAGGCGAACCGTGCCGCGTCGGCTTTCTGCGGGAAGTTCGAGTCAAACGGAAGGTTCACGCCCCAGAAACGGAGCGTTTTGCCGGTCCCATCGACGAAAACGTCCCCGGCGACGCGCATCTGACCGGCGTCTCCCGCAGGGGTAAAGCCTCCCGGCGGAGTCCAGAGAAAACGCAGGCCGGAACCATCAACCGGAAAAGGAAAGAGGGTGTTCCCAGCGTGAAGGGCGAGCGGGAAGAAAACCGTTAAAAGAAAAAGAATCGTGCGCATTTTTTCAAGGAATTGGAAGGAGCCAGCGCTTCGGCTTCTCACTGATGATCTGGACCAGGGGAAACCGAAACGCTGACCGCGGATCAGTTAAAAAAAGATGTCATTTCTGCTTCTCAGCCGCCGCGGCGCGTTCGGCTGCCGCCTTGCGTTCGATCTCGGCCGCTTCCGGCGTGATGAACAGCGGGCCGGAGACTTTTTCCGAGTCGCCATCCTGCCGAATGTCGAAGCGGTTGATCACCGGAGCCGAGTGAATGCGCGGACGGATCGGCGGGACCGTCGTCAACGCGACCGAGGACGGGTCATACATCGCGCGGACTTCCTCGTCGCCGAGGTACGGACCGTTGCAATCGACCCACGCGATCAGGCGCTGGGCGTCTTCCTCACTGACTTTCACGCCGTGATGCTCGCCGCTCGTCGCATTGCGGATCAGCGTACTGGTCGGAGACCAAGCGGTGTACGGCGGGAGCGTCTTCAGGTTGGCCGGGTCGTTCTGGTCGTAGCCTTCCACGACGAAAACACCGGCGAGGTTGACCGGAACGCCCTTTTCGTTCTTCACCTTGTCACGGCCCCACGGGCAGTCGCCGGAAACCAGCGTCAGGTACGGCTCGCAGAACGGGGACTGATCGCCCGGACGCGAGTAAACGTTCGCCCACCAGCCTTTGGAGGACGGGCGGCACGTCATGTTCAGCTTCTTGTACGCTTCCGATTCCGGGTTTTTGTGGCATTTGGCGCAGTTTTTGTCCAAAACCGGCTGAACGAATCGGGCGTAGCTGATGCTTTCCGTGCCCCACGGGGTCGGGGTGAGATCGACCGGCGGTTTGCGCAGTGCGGAACCCATTTGGCCGCCGCCCATCTGCATGTTGCCGCGCGTGTTCATGTTGGACTCGTGGCAGCCGAAGCACCCGCGATTCTCGCCCGGCATCACGTACGTGAACGAACGCATCACGTGGATCGCCTGGCCCTTTTCGTCCAGCATTTCGAAGAAAACGGCCTGCCCCGGCGGGAGTTTGAAGTTCACCGATCCGTCGTCTTCGATCGGGACCGTGCCGAGGATCCGTTTCACGCCGTCCGCCTGGAAGACGGAAATCGCCGGCCCGTCGTGCTGGACCGTTTTGTTCCAGGTCGTGTAGGTCTTCGGGTCCATCTGGATCACGCGGATGAATTTCCCGTTTTTCTTCAGGATCGGATCTGCGCCTTCGAACACGTTGTTCGAGTACAGAACGCCCTCTTCGGGTTTTTCGCCCGTGCCGATCTTCGGCCAGTGAACCAGGTCTGGCTTTTCGACCGGAACCTGACGAGGACGAAGCGGCGAGGCGTAGTCTGCGTTATAGTCGCCTTCATAGACCAGTTCTTTGTTCCCGTAAACGTCCTGGAAGTAGAGGTTGAAGAACCACCCAAAATCGTCACCGCTGTACAAACCGCCGCGGCGCACCCACGAGTGCCACGCGCCTTCATTGCGGCCGGTCGCGTCACGTGCGGAGACCAGCATGTACTCCTCCGAGAGCGGGTACGGGGATTTGTAGGCGAAGTAGTCGCCCGCTTTGTGGTAGTCGTAACTCGGCGGCGGGTCATTCGGACCTCCACGGTCCACCGGCCAGCTCGCTTCGGCCCAGTTGCACTCGCGCGTGATCAGTTCCAGACCGTCCGGGTAGTTCAGTCCTTCGTCCGGGTTGATGTAGCCGATCGTTCCGTCAAACCACGCATGGTGACCGACGGCCGTGAACACGACTTTCTTGCTTCCGGGGATTTGACGCGCTTCGGTCAGCACGTCCGGCCACGTGGACTGGTTCCCCCAGAAAGTCTGCGGGTTCGTGCCGTCCGGATTGATCGTCCAGAGAGACTGCACGCGCCAGAGCGCTTTGTCCGTGTATTCCCAGCGGGTGAAAATGACGCGCCCGTCCTGCATCATACTCGGCAAATATTCCGGCTCACCGTTCGCGGAAATGACGTAAATATTCTTCCCATCCGCGTCACAGCGGGCCACGGCAAATGAGTGCGTCATCGGCATGCAGCGCACGTACGAATGCTGGCGCGTGGTGCAGAAAATGATTTTGCCCTGCGGCGTGTAGATCGGGTCCAGGTCGTCGTAGTCGCCGACCGTCAACTGTTTCACGTCCGTTCCGTCCGCGTTCATCTCGAAGAGGTGGAACGACTTTTCGCCCGGCAGGCGGTGCGTGAAAATGATCTTTTTCGCGTCGAAGGAAACGTCCGGACGCCAGAAAGAGCCGCCGTCATCGAGCAGCACGCGCTTGATCTCGCCCGGGTTCAGGCCCACGACGAGCAGTTTTCCGCCATCGGTCGCCATGTAACCGTTGCGGTGACGCGCCTCGTGGCCCCATTCGTCCGTCGCGTCGCCCGGTTTCCCGTGCGGGTACGGATTATCGATCACCAGGATCTCGTTGAAGTTCAAAAGCGGGTTCCGCATCACGATCTCACGCTTCGCGCGGCGCACGGCGAGGTAAAATTCCCTGGCCGATTCCGGGGTTTCCTGCACGTCGGCGTACTTTTGCTCAACTTCGGCCAGAGCCTTCAGCTGAGGCGCGAGATCCGGCGCGCCGTCCATCTTGCTCAGACGGTCGGCCACGGCACGGGCGTAAACGATTTCCTGCCTGGCTTTTTCAAACGTCGGCTCATTATCGCACTGGAAGAGGTAGTCCGCCTCAAGCTGCGCGATGCCCTTTTCCGTGGTCGGCTGGTACTGCGCAGAAACGGAAGCGTAACTCGCCAGAACGGCCAGAGCGGCAAGCCAGAAGATGCTTTTTCGCATGGGTCAGTCTCCAAAAAGTGAAGGTTGATTTGTTTCGTAAGAAGGCGTGGGGAAGA
>JAFTCU010000258.1 GCA_017454585.1 Thermoguttaceae bacterium
ATAATGTCCCCTGATTGCTTTGCCAGCCGTGGGAACCAATGTACGTATCCCCAACCAGGTTGACCGTCCCGTTGAAATTGGCAACCTGGGCAGACGACATTTGCATACGGATCTTGCCGGTTTTTTCGCTCCCAAAGGACTGGCCGCTAACGTCCACGTTGCAGTCAAGCGTCGCGCTGGCTCCGGTCAAATAAATCTGCGCGGCATTGGCCGTAACGATCAGTTTGTCATCGGAAGTCAGCTGAGTGTATGTCTTGCCGTCAAACACCGCTTCGGTCGGTTTTACGCGCGTTGTCAGCGTATAATCCGTACCCGACACTCGGTCAACACAGGAAAATACCACGGAAAAGAGCAAAAGTAAACTCGTACCGCGTGTTAATAAGCGAAAGGTGGATAAACTCAGGCGGTTTACACTTATAATCATGTTTTTACTCCCAATGTATTGAACTGGTAAAACGTTATTTCATATACGCAATTTTTTACACGGGCTTTCATCTTTTGCAAGTGATTATCAAAAAAATTTTCAAAATTTTGACATTTTTTTGTTTTCGGAGATTTTTTGATGGGATTTTGAGGATTGGGACAATTATTTCAAAAATCTGCCACGAGGGACAGCGCCAGAAACATTTTTCTGAAAAATTCCCGAAACCCCCCCTCCCTCTCCTTGCGTAATTCTACGAAAAGGGCTATAATTATTATTGAATATTATTTTTTTCTCGCTTTCCTTTCCGACAAAACGAGGTAAATCATGAAAATCAAGCAGCTTTCCGTCTATTTGCAGAACGAGCCGGGCCATTTGAGTACAGTTTGCAAGATTCTCGGTGACGCGAACATCGACATTTTGACACTTTCTCTGGCCGATACGGCTCAGTTTGGCATGCTCCGCATCATCGTCAAAGACTGGGAACCCGCCATGAAACTCCTTCAGGAGGCCGGCTGTATGGTGAAAACTGTGGACGTTGTCGCGACCGAAATTCCCGATCAGCCCGGCGGTTTGGCTTACATTTTAAGCCTTCTCGAAGCCGCAAAGATCAACGTCGAGTATATGTACGCATTCACGTCCCACGTCAGAGACAAGGCGATCCTCGTTTTCCGTTTCAACGACCCGGACGCCGCGGTGGACCTTCTCCACGAAAAAGGCGTAAACGTTTTCGGAAGTGTCGATTTATATCAGATCGGCTAATTTGTCAACTTACGGGGACGATTTTTTATGGCTGAACTTTTCGATAAACTTCCGTTTGAAAATCTATACTGGAATCAAATGGAAACGCTTCCCCTTTCCGAACTGCGTGAGCTGCAAACGCTGCGTCTGCGCCGGGCTGTAGAGCGTGCGAAAGGTTTGGCTTTTTACCGTGATTATTTCGCGAAAAACCCGCTTGCGGATAAGGATTTTAACTCCCCCGATGATGTTCGCCGCCTCCCGCTGACGACGGAGGCGGACCTTTTAGCTCAGTTTTCTTCTGGCTTGTGGACGGTCGCGCGTCACGAAATTGCCCGCTTGTACTCGCAGAAAAACGGCCTTCTGACTGCCTTCACACGCCGGGATCTGCAAACCCAGGCGGATCTGGCCGCCCGTCTAATGTACGGAACGGGTACACGGAGCAATCATTTTGTTCAGATCTCACGAAAATTTAATCGTGCCGGGGCCGGTTTCGCTTATCAGGCGGGTGTCGAATGTATCGGCGCCGCCGCGATTCCGCAAGGTGGAATGAACGAGGAATTCCTGAGCGCACCGGCGGATTTCCTGAACTCGCTGAACGTGAACGGGATCTGCGCGGATCTCGAGAGCCTTGCGGATATTTTTTCGGCCGCCGGCTGCCAATCCCTTTCCCTTGACTACGCTCATATTTTAATTGGGGATGATATTTTGAAACGTCGCAACGAGCTGCAGGAACGCTGGCAGTTAAAAATCTGGCTGAACTGGTCCCATCCGGCGTTTTTCGGGGCAGGAATGGCCAATGAATGTTTTCTGCGCAATGGGCTGCACCTTCAGGAAGACGCTTTCCTGTTCGAGATTTTGGATCCGGAAACGCTTGAACCCGTTCCGGAGGGGCAGCCCGGCGAGTTGGTCGTGACAGATTTGACGCGGGAGGCGCAGACTCTCTTACGCTTCCGCACGGGAACGACGGTCGTGTGCCATTCCGAACCTTGTTCGTGTGGCCGCACCGGTCGTCGGGTGACGTTGGGTTAGCTGTCAATTATCAGTTTCAGTGTTTCGGTTTCGCCGAAATTAGGGATCTTGGATTCTGGTTATTAACTATATTCTATGGAGACTGAACGATGAAAACGGACAACCGAAAACTGAAAACCAAAAAAAATCCCAAATTTTTTCTTTTTTTGTGAAATATTTTTTTTCTTGTTCGTCCTAATAGATAGAAGTCAAAATTCCTTATGACCGGTATGAGAGAACATGACTGAAAAACAAAAAGAAAACCTGAAAAAAGCGGCGGAAGATGAAACGTATGTCAGGCTGCGTTTGTATGCTACGCGTCTGGTTCACAACTACGCCCTGGCGGAAGAGTTCACGCAGGAAACATTTCTGCGGCTCTGGGAAGAAGTGGAGACCAAACACAAACAGATCGAAAATGAGCGCGCATGGCTCTATCGAACGGCCCGGAATATGATTTACGACTTCCTGCGCCGCCAGAAAAAACGAAAGGACATTTTTAAACACCTCGCTGCCACGGTACAGGATTCCATCCCGGAACAGGCAGTTGCCGCGGCTGAGAAGAAAGAAGCTGAAGAAATGCTGATGCAAAAACTCGATAAACTATCGGAGCTGCATCGTGAAGCGGTGCGGCTAAAATTCCAGGAGCAGCTCACTTATGACGAAATGGCGATCGTGATGGGCGAATCCAGATCCACAGTAAGTCGGCTGCTCGCGGAAGCGATTCAGAAACTTCGTGAAATGATGAACGAATAAAGGAACCTTAAAAATGAAAAACTGGAAAGATAATTATGAAATTGTGACTGCTTTCGCGCTGGGAGAAGCGACTCCCGAACAGAGCACCCAGCTCGAAGAACAGATGAAAAACGATCCGGAACTCCGCTCGGAAGTCGAAGAGATCCGCCGTATGGGCGACTTTTTGACCGAGACTTTGGCTAACGAGCCGATTCCTGAAAATAAAGAGTACTCAAATGTGAAGGTTCTTCCAATTCCTGAAAAGCCTGTGAAAAAACACTGGTCCAGGATGACCCGAACCGTGGTGTGCGTTTGCTCGCTGTTACTGATCGTTACGGCGGGTGTGCTGTTCTGGCCAAATGCGTATTATTCGACTGTGGCAAAGATCGAGCCTGGAGAACCGGCAATGTATTACGAGTATCAGAAAGTCCCCAATCGAGAGATTCAGGTGGATAAAGAAGAATTTCTTTTGGCCGAGAAAACAAGGCTCAAAAGCCCTGGGATCGTTGGTTCTACCATCGAAGCCGTCAAAGATGGCGTGGATAAAGTCAAGGGAGTTTTCAGCAAAAAAGAAAACACTGATTTGATTGATTTAGAAGCGCCCGCATCTAGTGCCACACCCGCTCCGGCTTTGCCCGCAGAAGCTCCAAAAGCGGAAATCCGGGAAGAAACTCGTGCAGTTGAAGCAACAACGGTACCTGAAGCCTCGGTTGCAATCGTCGATGGCGAAGATGACGATTTGGTATATGCTGAAGAATGGGCTGAGCCCGAAGAAAAACCAGGTTTCTGGAACGCAACCAAGGAAGCGGCCAAAAATGGCTTCAGTAAACTCGTCGAAGTACCGCGAAAAGTCTTACAGAAAAATGCCGTGGCTCCTGGTGCTGCCATGCCTGCCGACACAGCAGATTTATGGGCACCTCGTATGAAGGGCAAGCCGGCTCCCGAATCTTATATTCCTCCGGTCCCGTTGCCCAGACCGGTGCCGGTGCCTGAACCAGAACGGTTTATCACTCCGCCTCAGAACCGGAATTCCTTCTCCATGATGGAAGAACAGAAATTCCAGAAACCGGAAGAAGAGCCTTTCTCCACGTTCGGGGTCGATGTAGACACGGCATCCTACACGCTCATGCGTCAGTTCCTGACCGAACAGGGGCGCAAACCACCGAAGGAATCGGTCCGGGTCGAGGAGTACATCAACTACTTCAAGTACGACCTGAAAGGCCCCGCTGAGGATTCCGACTGCCCGTTTGAAACGACGGTCGAAATTCAGAAGCACCCGTGGCGTGAGGGCCTTTACATGGCGATGGTCGCCCTCAAAGGCCGGGAAATTCCCGCCGAAAAACGCCCGAAGCTGAACCTCGTGTTCCTCCTCGACGTTTCCGGCTCGATGAGCGACTGGAACAAACTGCCGCTGGTCAAGGACGGAATGATGAAACTCCTCGACCAGTTGAAGCCGGAAGACCACGTTTCCATCGTGACCTACGCGAACGGAACCGATATTAAACTGGAACCGACTCCCGGAACCGAAAAAGGGAAAATCGAGAAAGCCATTCTGGAACTCCGCGCCTACGGCGGAACCAATGGCGGTGAAGGGATCCAGAGAGCGTATGAGCTCGCCCGCAAGAATTTCGACAAAGAAGCGGAAAATCGCGTGATCCTCTGCACCGACGGCGACTTCAACGTGGGAATGACCGACATTTCGGAGCTGCAGAACCTCATCGAGTCGGAAGCGAAAAGCGGCGTTTTCCTCACGGTGCTCGGTTTCGGAATGGGGAATTTCCAGGACGATCGCATGAAATCCCTCGCCTCCCACGGAAATGGCGTGTACGGCTACATTGATTCCCGGGCCGAAGCAAAGAAAATGCTCTGCGACGGTCTGAGCGGCTCGATGATCACGATTGCGAAAGACGTCAAACTTCAAATCGATTTCAACCCGGCCAAAGTCGCGGCGTACCGGCTCATCGGCTACGAAACGCGCCACCTGGAAGCGAAAGACTTCCACGATGACCGGAAAGACTCGGGTGACCTCGGCGCCGGGCATAGTGTGGTCGCACTCTATGAACTGGTTCCGGCCGGGGCTGAGATCCCGCAGGTCGAACAGGTCGATGAGTCCCGTTACGCTCCCAAGCCGGAAGAACCTGAGCCGAAAAAAGAAGAAGCGAAACCGGTGAACGACTCTCCGGAATGGTTCTTCGTGAAACTGCGCTGGAAGCAGCCGAACGAGAATGAAAGCACGCTCAAAACGTTCCCTGTCGAGTTCAAAGAGCAGCCGATGAGCCAAAACTTCCAGTGGGCGTCTGGAACGGCACTCTTCGCGATGCTCCTGCGTGAAAGCGCGTACACCGGAACGGCCAATTTCGACAAAGTTCTGGAAATGATCCACCCCGCCGTGGGTGAGTCGGACCAGAGGAAAGAGTTTGAAGAACTCGTGAAAAAGGCCAAAGAATAAAGTTTTTATACTGAAGCGCGGCCAGTAAGACCGCGTTTCAGTTTGACTTGAGATTTTTCAATGAGAAAAAACAAGCGGACGGAAACGCCCGCTTTTTTGATGGACTACTCAAACTTGTTTCCAAGTTTCGCAATCGCGTCGATAGAAATCTGGCGCACACGTTCACGTGTAATCTTCAGCTTGCGGCCCACCTCGCGCAGGGTATAGGCCTGGCCATCGACCAATCCGTAACGGAGTCTCAAAACCATCGCTTCGCGCTCCGTGAGTTTTCCCAGTTCTTCCTGAATTTTTTCGATGGTATTTCTCTCGATGAAAATATCCTCGGGTGTCCGCTCCCGTTCATCCACGACCGTTCCATCGAGGCCCAATCCGTCAGCCAATTCCGGCCCCGGTGCCACTTTATAAGCATTGAGGGCCTTGAGAGTCAGCGTCAGCCGCTTGCGAGGCAAACCAATACGTCGTGCGATTTCTTCAGAAAAAGGAACGCGATGCAGTTCTTCCTCGAGCAAAACCGCCGCCCGGCGCCATTTGCTGATGATCTCCACCATGTACGCTGGAAGCCGGATCAGTTTCGAGGAATTGATCATCGCACGATGAATCGCCTGATTGATCCAGTAGCTCGCATAGGTAGAAAAGCGTGTTCCTTCGTTCACGCGGTAGTTCGTAGCAGCGCGGATCAGGCCGAGATTACCTTCCTCGACCAAATCCTCAATGTGCCAGCCCTTGTTCGCGTACGAACGGGCGATATTCACCACCAGACGCAAATTCGCCTGAACCAGTTCATTTCGCGCATCCTCGTCTCCGGCGGCAATTCTTTCAGCCAGCGCGCGTTCCTCTTCCGCTGAAAGCAGTTCTTTGTCATGAATATCCGAAAGGTACATATCCATCCCGCTCATGAGTTTGGAATTGGCCTCACGTTCAAGACAGTTTGCTGGATCTGATTTCATGGAATACTTTCCTCCTTGATTCAATATATTTATGCATATCATTTTTCTCAATCGACGGGAAAAAAACAAAAAAACAAAAATTCTACAAAATTCACTTTGCAACTGGAACAATAATTAAATCAAAAAAAACGAACCCGCCGATTATTTCGATTTTATGTAAAAAATCTCAAAAATTTTGAAAAAAAGCGGGGCCCACGGGTTGCATTTCCTGAAAGATTTTTTATATTAAAGATAAAGTATTTCCTTAGGATTTTTCTACCCGAGAAAGGTTTCCCATGAAACGATTTTCCAGAATGTTTTTCGCGGCGGTTTTCGTGCTGGGCATTTCAGCTGTCAGTTTTGTTGCAGCTCAGACTGCGGAGAAAAAATCGGCGCCATCTCCGGCTGCGGGCGTGGAAGCCGGCATGAAACCTGCAATGGCGAAGTACCGCCAGGCTCAGGCCGACCTTAAGAGCGCACTACGTGAAGCGGCTGAACTCCAGCGCAAGTACCTCGGAATCAAAACGACCGAAGAGGAAAAAGAGGAAATCGGTGAAAAACTCGAAAAAATCTCCAAAGTCGTTTCGAAGATCCACCCCAAACTCTTCGATCTGGCCGAAAAGGCGTGGCTTGAGGAGCCGTCCCGCGAAGATGGTGAGTTCCTGAATTTCATCATTCAGGTCCTCGAAACGCGCATGACCGTCGGTGAGTACGAGCGCGCCAACGCCATCATGCAGGGGCTCATCTCACTGAAAATTCCGGACATTCTGCCCGATTTGTACGATGCCGCGGGCGAAATCGCGTTTATGCTCAACGATTTTGAGCAGGCGGCGCGTTACCTCGAACTGGCGGAACAGAACAAAGTCCTCTCGGAACGCTGTGCCGGATTCAAAAAGGACCTTTCGTACTACCGCACCAGTTGGGCGAAAGAATCCGTTTTCCGTCAGCAGGACTCCGAAAAGAAGGATCTGCCCCGCGTGACGCTCGAAACGACCAAGGGGAAGATCGTCCTGGAGCTTTATGAGGATCAGACGCCGAACACAGTCGCGAACTTCGTGTACCTCGTCGAAAAAGGCTTCTACGACGGAATGTTCTTCGAGGAGGTCATTCCGGGGGTAGGCGCCTTCGCTGGACGGTCCCTCGAAAATCCCGACGGTGGCCCGGGCTGGTCGATCCGTGACGAGTTTGACGCGACGAACTCCCGAAACCACTACCGCGGGACTATCAGCATGATGCGCGGAGAGCCGAATTCTGCCGGTTCCATCTTCTTCATCTCGTTCTCGCCGATCAAGGACCTCGACGGGAAGTACGTCGTGTTCGGCCGCGTCGTTGAAGGGATGGACGTCCTGACGAAGCTGCAAATCATGGACCCGGCCAATCCCGACCCGATGGCCGAGCCGGACCAGATCGAAAAGGCTTCTGCCGTAACCAAGCGGGACCACAAATACCGCCCGAAAGTCATCAAGAAAGTCGATCCGGAAGAAGAAAGAGCCAAAGCCGAGGCGGCAAAAGCCCAGGCCGAGAAAAAGGCAAGCAAGAATAAAAAGAATAAAAAACCCGCGGCCAGGACGGCGTATTAGTCAATTTACGGGGACGATGCTTCCAGCGTCGTTGTAAGCGGGGACGATGC
The DNA here is from genome assembly GCA_017454585.1 of Thermoguttaceae bacterium. Next base: position 7,908 of record JAFTCU010000258.1, read on the forward strand.
TTCCAGCGTCGTTTTTAAAGGCACCCTCTTTGAGGGGGCTGGTGAGCGCAAGCGAGACTGGGGGAGTTTCGTGAAAGTTCCAATTAACTCCCCCCGTCCTTCGTGCCAACCTCCTCAAAGAGGAAGGCGTTAAAAGATGACGCTGGAAGCGTCATCCCCGTAGATGTTGATTTTTGAGGCGACGCTGGAAACGTCATCCCCACAAGATCACGCATTTTGTCCCTCCCGTATCCTTTTAACCCTTTTTATTGCCGGATCCTTTCCATTTTTCTACGGTGAGTCATGCCCCTAGTCCCCCGAAAAGTCGCGATCATCGGCGCTGGCCTTTCCGGTCTTTCGGCCGCGATTCGTCTGAGCGAAATGGAAGATCCGCCCGAAATCCATCTTTTCGAGTCGTTGGCGCATCTCGGCGGCCGCGCGTCTTCGAACTGGTTCCCGGACGAAAAACTTCTGCTGGACTCTGCGCAGCACGTCACGATGAACTGCTGCACGGAAATGCTTCAATTCCTCCTGAAAACGGACCTTCTGCGCTTCTGGAAACTCCAGCCGGAAATGACGTTCTGTGTGCGCCAGACCGGGAAAAAGTCCGGCAAACTCGCGTTTTACCCGCTGAGAAACTCTCGGGTCCTTCCGAAACCGTTTCATCTTCTGCCGTCGCTTTGGGGGCTGAAATTCCTCACGCCCGTGGAACGCTTTGAGCTGCTCGGCATTCTGCGCCAGATCCGGCACGGCTCGGCGCCCCCCGGGACTTCATTCCGGGAATGGCTCGAAGAACTTTTCTGCCCTCACCGCGTCGCGGAGCTTTATTTCGGCCCGGTCATTCTTTCGGCCTTCAGCGACCAGATGGAAAGCGTTTCGGCCCAGATCGCGCAGTCCGTTTTCCGTCAGATTTTCTGCGGCCCCCGCGACGCCTGGCAAATGTGGGTCCCCAAGGTCCCGCTGCGAGAGATTTTTGACTCGGCGCTGACGCCCACGCTCGAAAAACGCGGGATCCTGATCCACCGTCAGACTTCGGTCAAGCGGCTTTTCGCGGATCGGCTGGTTCTTTCCACGTCGGAAACGGACGCGCAGACGGAGTTTTCGTTCGACGCGGCGATTCTGGCGGTTCCGTGGCATCGGGCGGGGAAGATTCTGCCGGAGCTCGTGACGCAAAAGACGTTCACGCCGGACGTTTTCGAGCCGCGGACGATCGCGTCGGTACACTTTTTCGCGGATCGGGACCTTTTCCCCCAGGAAAATCTGGTCTTTCCCTCCGAAACGATCCAGTGGCTTTTCAAAGTCCCGTTCCTGCGGGAGGAGCACGGATTCCAGGCCCTTTTGAGCGACTCAGACCGCTGCGTCTCGACCAGTTCCGGGGCGATTGAGCAGATCGTTCACGCGGAGCTTCAAATGCTTTTCCCCGAGGCGACTTTCAACCGGTTCCGCGTCACCCGGGTCCCTGCGGCGGTTTTTTCGTGCAATGCGTGGATGGAGCACGCGCGGCCGACGGTCCTGACGCCTTTCCCGACGGTTTTTCTGGCTGGCGACTGGACCTCGACGGGCCTCCCCGCCACGATGGAAAGCGCGGTCCGAAGCGGCAGCAAAGCGGCGGAAGAAACCCGGTTTTTTCTCGAAAATTTACCTGAAAACGCGCCGAAAAGGGCTTGACAAAAAGAAAATTTCCTGTAAAATGAA
>JAFTCU010000259.1 GCA_017454585.1 Thermoguttaceae bacterium
CTGTCCGGGTCGTTCCGCTTCACCCACTCGTAAATTTCGCGGTCGAGCGGGGTGCCCAAGTGGCCTTCATTTCCCATCGAGTAAACCGCGAATGAGACGTAGCGCCGATTCGTCCGCCACGATTCCTGAAGGTCCCGCAGCGGGTCAAACTCCGCGCCCTCGGTCTGGACATCGTGGTAGTACGGAAGTTCCGGCTGGAGCAGGATCCCCGCCTCGTCCGCCGCCTCAAAATATTCGGGGAGCGGGCAGTGCGTGTGGTGCCGCATATAATTGAACCCGGCCGCCCGCGCAAGCATCAAATGCTGAAGGAAGCGTTCGCGGTCCGGCGGCTCGACGAGATTGATGAAATCGTAGTGGTGATCGCCCGAGCCGCGCAAAAAGTACGGCTTTCCGTTCAGGAAAAACTGCTTCCCGACCACTTTCAGCTCACGCACGCCGAAACGCTCAGCCCAGCCGTGAAGCACGGCTCCGTCGGTGCCCTGGAGCGTCACGAAAGCGGCGTAGAGGTTGGGCGTTTCGGGACTCCAAAACCGGCAGTCGGGCAGCGGGACGGAAAAAGCCCCCTCCACTGAACCCTGAATGGTCTGTTCCCCGCGAGCCACGACCGGCCCGGGAACGAGTTTTCCGGCCGCATCGCGTTCCATCGTCCGGATCTCGGCCGAAACGGTGAGTTTCTCCGCGTTCTCATTCACGACTCGGAAATTCACGACGGCTGCGCGGTTTTGGAAGTCACCACGGACGTACACGTCATCGAGGAATTCCGGCCCGACGGCCTCCAGCTCCACGTCCCGGTAAAACCCACCGAACGCGTGCAAAACCGCCAAAAGCCCTTTGCGGCTGGGAAGGTCGTTTCGGACCATCGCGCAAAGCTCGTTTTCCTCCCCCGGCTTCAGGAAGGGCGTGATGTTGAATTTCACCGTCTCGCAGTAATTATTCACGTACCCGGCGCGCTGGGCGTTCACCCAGAGGTAAGCGTCGGTCCGCACGCCGCCGATTTTCAGGAAAATCTGCTTCCCGGCCCATTCTTTGGGAATCGTGAAGACTTTCTGGTAAACGGCCGACCCCATGAAGACGTTCCGCAGGTCGTTCTCGGCGCAGTCCCAATTACAGAACCAGGTTTTTGCGGGACCCGGCTCACCGACGCCCTGCGCCTCCCACGCGCCCGGAACGTGGATTTTCCGGCTTCCTTCAAATGAGAAATGACTCCCCCAGACGCCGTCACCCTTCGAGAGACGGAAGCGGGGCACGCCCGGCAAAAAGTCCCACTCGCCCGAGAGGGAAATGAACTTTTGCGCGGGAGACCGCAGCGCAGGATTTACGACCGCCGGCGTTCCTTCCACGCCCCAGTTCGCCGCCTGGGTGAAAGAAACCGCGAGAAAAAGCAAGATGAAAAAAGAAAGGTGTGTTTTCATAGCTGGTTTGGGAGAGAAAAAGGGTGGGGATCTTATTAGACAGAGACGACGCTGGAAACGTCGTCCCCATAATTACAAATTAACGTTTATTTCTCAAGACTGGCCTGAATCAGACCCGCGACTTTCTTGCCGCTCATAAGCATCCCGCCGAAAATCGGGCCCATGCGGTAGCCGCCCATGCAGTTATTCGCGCTCATGCCACAGGCGAACAGGCCGGGGAAGTACTCCTTCGTGTTTTCGATGGTCGAGGCTTCACCAGAATCGACCCACATCGGACGCTCGCCGAGGATCTTGCCCGTCGGCGTGTCGAGCTTGATCTGCGCTTTGTTGACGGCCAGATTCATGATCTCGCTCGGGTGACCCGTCCCGTCGAGGACCGCTTTCGCCACGACCGTCAGCGGGTCCACGTGCATTCCAAGACGTTCGACCGGCGTCCAGTTCACGACCAGACCACCGACTTTTTCGCCCTTGAAAATGATGTCCTCGACGCTCATCGCATTGAAAATTTTGGCACCCGCGTGGACCGCGCTGTAAATCAGGGCCGAGGCCATTTCCACCGAATCCAGCGTAAAGTACCCCGGAGCCGTTTCGATTTCGCGGTAAGTAATTCCCAGATCGTCGAGAATGGCCGTGGCGTCGGACTGAACGACGACTTCATTGAAAAGCATTCCGCCTCCCCACGTTCCGCCGCCCGGAGCGAGTTTGCGCTCGAAAACGGCGACTTTTTTGCCTGCTTTGGCCAGATAGAAGGCCGCGACCAGTGCGGAAGGACCAGCGCCGACCATCGCGACGTCAACTTCCAGGTGATTTAACAGCTTATCGGTGAACGAACGAACAATTGCGGAAGAGATGACATTTTCGATTGCAGACATTTTTTATCCTTTCTTAAAATATGCCACTTCAACAAATCCTGGAATGAATTTGGGAATCTCTACTAATTTGAGAGGGGTTTCTGCCTATTTAATATATTGTAATCCTTTTTGAAAAAAAATCAATCGGGGGCGCAAAGGAGAAAGTTTCCTTTTTCTTCAAAAAAATCTGAAAATTTTTGACTTTTTTCGGGGGGGTACACTGGATTTTCTTGGGAAGAAATAGTAAAATAGAAAAAATGACTTTTATGGCCCTCTTTTTAAAAGGAGCAAATTGTGAATCAACCAACTCTTCGGGGCTTCGTCTCCACTTTTTTATTTGTCGTATTCGTTTACACGGCCTGCGGCGTTCAGGCGGCTGACTGGCCGTGCTGGCGCGGAGCCAACCGCAACGGGCTTTCCTCCGAGATCGGCCTTTTAAGAACCTGGGACGAAAACACGTTCGCGAGTCCCTGCTGGAAAAACACCACGATCGGCCAGACAATGAATGGCGTGGCGGTCGTTGGAAATCTCGTTTACACCGTCGGGACCAAGGGCGGCGCAGAGTGCGTCTTCCTGATCGATAACGAAACGGGCAAAACCATTCGTGCCACCCCGATCGGCAAAGCGGGCGGCGGAAAGAGCAAATTCCCCGTGCAGCGTTCCACTCCGACCTTTTACAAAGATCGCATTTACGCGGTAAGCTCTGGTGGAAACCTGGTCGCGATGATGGCCGGAAACCTCGCTCCTATCTGGACCCGTAACATGGTCACGACCATGGGCGGAGTTCTGCCTCAGGGCGGCTACTGCGAATCCCCTTACATCGATGGTAAATGGGCGATCGTCTGTCCGGGTGGTCCTGCCGCTTCCATGGTCGCGGTGGATCGTCACTGGGGCGCCAACGCCTGGATCGCCAACGCCGGAATGTGCGCCGGGTACACTTCCATGATGAAAGCCTCTTTCGGACGTGAACACCAGTACGTTTCCTTCTCCGCCGACGGCCTTTTCGGCGTGAAAGTCCGCGGAAAGGGTCAGGTCCGCTGGCGTTATGAAGGTTCTGCGCATGCAAGCGGCTACAACCCGGTCGCTCCGATCTGGTTCGGTCAGACGCTTTTGACCTCCAGTGCCGCTGGAACCTCTTGTATTTGGGTTCAGAAAGAAGGCGACGCTTTTAAAACCACCGAAGTCTGGTTTGATGAAAAACTCAAAATCCCGGCCGGGGAAATGCTGAAGGTCAACGACTGCGTGTACGCCTGCAACGATGAGTACGGCCTTTTCTGCTTCGACTATAAAACGGGCAAGGTCCTCTGGACCGACAAATCCCTTTTTGCTGAGGCGTTCGAGGAAGAGATCGACGAATCCAAATCGAGAAGTTCTCGTAAAACGTCCAGCCTGGATCCGGTTCCGGAATCCGTGGCAGTCAACAGTCCGTTGATGGCTCAGATCATTATGCCTCCGATGGGAATGCAGGGACCAGGCCCGATCGCGCCCGCCGGAAAAATGAAGAAAAAGAAAAAAGTGGCCCCGCCGGAAGTTCCGAAGTGCATGGGCTCCATGACGTACGCGGAAGGTTTGATTTATCTGCGTACATCGATGGGCGAGCTGGTCCTTCTGGAAGCCTCACGTGACAAGTGTATCATCCGCGGCCGTGTTACCGCCGAGCAGATCCCGCAAATGCGTCCGGGTCTGGCCGTTACGCCGGTCGTCGCAAACGGATACCTGTATCTGCGTGAAGGCGGGACGCTCTACTGCTTCGACATTCGGGACAAATCCCATAAAGAAGGCTCAAAGAATCCGGGCGACGCAGCACCGAACGGCGGTAATTCCAAGCCTCTGCCTGGAATGCCCGATTCCCCGAACAGGAAGCGCAGACCGGGCCCGAACGTTGGGTAAAAGATTCTAAAACGCTCGTTCCCTTATCTATCCTAAGGGGACGACGCTTCCGGCGTCGTTATTAATCGAATCATTTAACGACACTGGAAGTGTCGTCCCCATAATTTTCCGAAGGACTAACATCATGACCAAATCTTCCATTTCGCTCCTTTTCATCATCTTCGCCACGGTCTTAACGACGATTTTCTGCCTCGACTGGCTTAGCTACGACACACCGTTTCTGTCCGAGTCGCTCGCTCGTACAGCCGTCACGGACGAGAATTATATCGCGGGCCTTACACCGGAAGAAAAAGCCAATATTCGTCTTTACGAAAACGCAAGCAGAAGCGTGGTGAACATCGACACGCGAAGCCGGCAAAATGGCTTTTTCATGCAGGAAGTCATCGCTCAGGGTCAGGGAAGCGGCTCCGTCCTTGACAAAAACGGCCACATTCTGACCAATTTCCACGTCATTAACGGAGCCACGCAGGTCGATGTGACCCTTTTCAATGGAAACTCTTATTCCGCGCAGCTTATTGGGGTCGATCCGAATAACGATATGGCCGTTCTGAAAATCAAAGCGCCGGAAGACGAGCTTTTCCCGGTCACGTTTGGTGACTCCGCCAGGCTGAAAGTCGGCCAGCGCGTTTACGCCATCGGAAACCCGTTCGGGTTGGAGCTTACGCTCTCGACGGGCATCATTTCGAGTCTGAACCGTTCGCTTCCGAGTCAGAGTCAGAACCGTATGATCAAGCAGGTGATCCAAATCGACGCCGCCATCAACCCGGGAAACTCCGGTGGTCCCCTGCTCGATTCCTACGGTGAAGTGATCGGGATGAACACGGCGATCGCGAGCCGGTCTGGTGACAGCGCGGGTGTGGGTTTCGCGATTCCTGTGAACACGATCACACGTCTGCTTCCACAGCTCATCCAGAACGGTAAAGTGGTGCGCCCCAACCTCGGCATTGAGCAGGTCATGAAAACCGACTCGGGCCTTCTCATCACGCGGGTGCAGGCGGGTGGACCGGCCGAAAAAGCAGGTTTGAACAGTCCGCGCGTCATTACGAAGCAGCGCCGTCAGGGGGCTTATATCTACGAATACCGTACGCTGGATAAAGCCTCGGCCCAGATCATCATCGGGATCAACGACGAAAAAGTCGAAACGCCGGATGACCTTCTGACCGTCGTCGAATCGTTCAAGCCGGGCGACACGGTAAACCTGGTGATCCTTCAGGATGGAAAGAAATTCCGTGTTCCGATCGTACTCGAACAGGGCGAGTGAGTTTTACGTTAAATTCAAGAGTTTAAAAAAACATCCGGGAAGAAGCCATTAAAAATGATTTCTTCCCGGATTCTTCCTGAACGCCTTTCTGATTCCATTCAATTCACTTCTTCTTCCACACCCGGATCCAGTCGATCTCGAAATCCCGCGGGTACGGCATTTCGGGATCCATTGGCCCGGTCCAGCCACTATTCTGATAAAGACCTAACAGAATGAGCATTTCATTTTGCGGGGTGGGTCCCTCGTAGGTGCGGATCTTCTCGCCGTCCAAATACCACGTCAGTCTTCCTTCCTCCCAGTTCATTCCCCACGTATGGAATTCCTGTGAGCAGTCAAAGTCAAAGCGGTATTTGTAATGGCCATTTTCCGTGAAGTGAACGTTAAAGTAGTTTACACGCTCATCTACTTTTGCGCCCAGCATCTCGAAAATATCTATTTCCACAACTCCGTCGCCAAATTTCCCACGCTTACCCTCTGGCGAAATTTCCTGTTGATACGCGCCCTTCTGCACGAGCCAGAACGCACTGTGCAAGCCGCTTCCTTTCGGCATCCGGCAGCGAATCTCAAACCATCCGTATTTCGTCGTGAACGTGTCCCGTGTCCCAAACTTCTCCGTGTCCGGATTGTATGTCCAACGTGAAGTTTGAATTGACGAGACGCACGGCGCCAGAACGTCTTTCCGTTTCGGAAGCTCACGATCGACCCGGATTTTGAGGATTCCGTCCTCGATCACATAATTCGCTTTCCGACCATCGTAGTCGTTCTTTTTGCCCAATTTGATCGCGTAATACTCCCCGCGTCCCGGACGGTAGGCGTCGATCCATTTTTCAGGACTCAAAACCGTCTCGCCGTCAAAGCAATCCTCAAAAACGAGTTCCCAACCCGGTTTCTCCGGGGCAGTTTTCTCCTCAGGAGAGTCTGCCCAGGCCGGACGCAGAAAAGCCAAAACGACCGTCAAGAGAATCAGTGATTTTCTCATCATGATTCCCCCTTTAACGCAGTGTCTGCACACCGCTCAAAATGTCCCAGTTCCTTTTGATCATTGAAGCATTGGAGCTGGACTTGATTTTCGGCTGCATTTTCTCGTCGTGACCCAAGCAAAGTTCCTTTCGGAAAATTTTCACTTCCTCGGGAGCTGAGATTCCTAAAGAGACTTTATTCCCCTGGATTGCGGTGACAATGACTTCAATGTTACCGTCAATGATGAAACTTTCATCCAGTTTTCGCGATAGAACAAGCATTTAAGCCTCCTGCCTGATAAAACTTAACAAGTTTATCAATTTTACCAATTTTAACGTCCTTCACTATATTAATACCACACTTTTTAGACGGTGGCAAATTAATTTTTTAAGTTTTTTTGGGATATTTCTTTGTCTGCTCGTCTAAAAAAGTAGATTCACCTTTCATTCAACCTTTTTGGAGAAAAAACTATGAAAAACCTGGTTGCTTTGTTTGTTGTGTTTGTCGTGGCTCTGTTCAGCTGCTGGAATGCGAAATCTGCTCTGGCCCAGTACGTGGCGGAAACTGCGGAATGTTTCCAGGAGTGGGAAGGCGAAAACCTTCACGAACAATGGATGAAGGCGAAAATGCAGGGAAGGCTGGACATCGTTGAGCAAATCGGTGAAGACGGCGCCGATCGGGTTTGCCGCGAAAAAGGCTGGTCAAAGATACTGGGGAAAGAGTACAAAACTTCTGCCCACAGACAAGGATTCGATCAAGTCTGGAAGAGCGCTGACGGGCGGATCCACGTCGTCGAGGCAAAGGGCGGTTCCAGCACCGTGGATTGGGGCTACGGCTATCGCCAGGATACTCCGGAATGGGCCGTCAAAGCCGCCGAGAAAACTCTGGGAAATCACACCGCTACGGAAGTCGAAAAAGCGGCCGCACGGTCGGTCCTGAACGCCGCTTCTGAAGGGAAGCTCAGCGTCCACGTGATCCGTACAGAACACGTTCTCGGGAAACCGACCCGAACAGTGTGGGAAAGCATGAGCAAGTGCACGTGGGAAGCCGAAAACCTCGCAAAAAGCGCCCTGGAATCCCTGCGCGGTTACACTGTGCCGAAATACGCTTCCTCGACGCCTCACACGAGCTACAGCACCGATCTGAGCGTACCGAAATACACGTCCTCGACGCCCCACACCACTTCAGGCTACGGAGCGGCAAAATCCGCGGTCCAAACCGCCTCCAAAACAGGCGAGGCCGCTTCTCAGACCGGTCAGGTGATTCGTACTGTTGCCGAAGGCGCGGCGGTCGTGGCTGTCGCGGCGGATGTTGGGTACCGTGGTTATAAAGCCTACCAGACTGAACAAATGTATCAGAACGGCCAGATTTCCAACCACGAACGGGTCAAATCCCACGTCCAGAACGGCGCCGGATGGGCTGGCGGAATGACTGGCGCGGTGGTTGGTGCCGAGACTGGCGCAGCGGCTGGTGCGGCCATCGGAAGTGTGGTTCCTCTTGTTGGAACAGCTATCGGTGGAGCGGTCGGCGGTATCTGCGGCGGAATTGGCGGGTACTTCCTGGGCGATAAAGCCGCCTCGGCAGGCGCCGGTGCCGCAGTGGACGCCTGGGGAAAATAGAAACACTTGCGGGGACGACGCATCCTGCGTCGTCTCTGCCGAAACAAAAGAGTATCTCAATGAATTCGATCACCTGTTTATTTACCTGCTGCTCCTGTTTTGCAAACTGGGAAGCCGCCTCAAGGTTGTTCTCTATAATAGAAAAGCCAGGACTGCCTTTCGATATTTTCAACCCTTACCATTGGCTCATTTCAGGAGTGGTTCTCATTTTGAGTTTAGTTGTTGAGGCAATTTTCGACCGATAGGCCGACTGGCCTCTTTCAAAATTTCAGTCTTTTGAGATTTTTCCTTTTTTGTGTCGAGGGGATTTGACGCGGGAGGAAGAATCCTTTATAATAGAAAAAGTCGATGAGGAATCTATCATCGGCTGGCGGCAAAAAAGTCTGCCCGACGGATGAATTTTCCCGGCTCGCAAGGGCCGGATTTCGGGAAATGATCTGTCCCCTTTTTGGGGGGATAAAAAAGGGCCTCAATGAGGGGCCTGGAAGACAACTTTCCCGATTTTTGCAAAATTTGTATTGGTTTGGCCGATTTTTAATTATTTTTTTGCCGTTTTATCTATACAGCAGCCCTACAGATTCGTAGGGCTTTTTTTGCGTTCCAGAACATTCAAAATCAGAGATTTATAGAGGGGAATTTGAAAATTTTGCTGATATAAGAGGGTTGGCTTTTTTCTCCCCAATTTGCACGGTGCATTTTGGGCGGAAATGATTCAAATTAAGAAAGGATTTGTAAAAAATAAATCAGGAAAACTCTCAAGATTTAGGGCAAAATTACGCAGAACAAAAAACGCCGCAGCTACTGACGCGTGAGGACTTGACGAAAATGTTTCACTGCTCGCTTCGGCACGTTGACAATTTGCGTACCCATCAGGGCCTTCCTTGGGGGCAGGTCGGTCGGAAAGTCTGTTTTCTGTTGGAAGATGTTCAGGAATGGATTGCCCGAAATCGGAAAACGGAAAAAGTTTCAGAATTTTGTTGAAATTTCAGTCCGGGGGGATTGCCATCCATAGAAAATTTTGCTATATTAGAAAGATTAAAATGGCTTCCATATTTTAATATAAAAAATGGAATTCCTTTGGAATTGAGATCGTAATCAATCATAAACGCAAGCGCTTTTATGATTTCCAAACCCGAAAAGAGGCGGGATTTGCCAAATACAAACTCGAGGAATTACTCGCCGCTCCCCAAGTGAGGTTTCGGTTCAAACCCGTCTTTGGTTGAAAAGCATTTGGCAAAATAAACGCGCTTTTTATGAAAAACTGGTCTCGGCCGGCGCCGCAATTCCTAAAGACACTTTGTTTCCCTGGATCGCGGTAACGATCTCTTCGATATCCCCATTGATGACGAAACTCTCCTCAAGTTTCCGGGATAGAACAAGCATAATGAGCCTCCTGCTCAACAAAGTTTACCAGTTTTGTGGATTTTACCAATTTTAACTCCCTTCACAATATCAATACCACACTTTACAAATAATGGCAAGTAAAAAACTTGATTTTTTTGAAATTATTAATTATTTATTCGTCAAAGAAAATAGGCCCATCACTTTTTCAATCTTTTAGATGGTTGGAATGTGCCCCCCCTTGTTACATTATGAGATAGAAACTGGGGAATATTTCCAGTAATACGAGGGGAAAGCCTTCAGCAGATTTAAATTTGGTTAATTTCAAACCTTTTTTCCAAAGGAGGTAATTACTATGTACCGGATCTTCATTTTTTGTATTTCGTTTTTCTCGGTTTCATTTCTCCTTGCAGAGAAACTCCCGGACACTTTTGAGTCGGAAACGATCGATATTTCAAAGACCTATTCGTTCTTTAGTGACTTGATCAAGCCAAAGGACGAATTTGAAACGACAAAGGAGTACACGGAGAGGGTGAAAAAACAGGTTATGGAATCCTCGCTTCTTAAAGGAGATCCTGACCGATACTTCTATGTACCCCTTGAAGAAATCGAATTCCATTACGATGCAGATAAACAGGAAGGGACTTTTGGAAACATTCGTATTAGAAAAGTTTCGGATTACAAAGTACATTCCAATGACCTGTATCGTCTTGCTCTGAAAAAAACCACGAGCCATCATAAAACATTTATGGGCGAAAATGCCTACGGTGTCCAGAAAGAAATTTCATCCTGGATTGAATCCGTGGATGTAATCGTATTTCACACTGCTCGCGACGATATTGCCCAGCCCTTTTGGTCAAACGAAA
>JAFTCU010000260.1 GCA_017454585.1 Thermoguttaceae bacterium
CGTCATTGAGCCATTCCAGATCGACGAATTCCACGTCGTCCGAGGCGAATTTTTCCTTCAGAAAACGGACGGCTTTTTGTTTGTTCTGAAACGCGACGTCCTGGCTGAAAAGCTCCGTCCGACGCGGACCGGGAAGAAAACGGCGCTCCGGTACGAGTCCGATTTTAACTTTGTAGTTTAACATTTGGATGAACCTTCTGTAAAACAGGAAAAAGAAGATGAGCAGGCGCACTGCCCGATGATTTCCGTTAATTTTAGCACATTTCGGCAGAATTGCAAGAGTGCTTTTCCGCAAAAAAATCTCTTTTTTCCGCAGAAATGAAAAAAATCCAGCGAGGGCAAAAAGTCCGGATTCCTCAAACGGCCCCTTGACTTTTTTCCCGAATCTTTTAGAATTAAGGAAAAAGGATTCTGACCACCCATTTCCCTCCCACTCAGAAAGGATTTTTCATGTACCCACGTTTCTTTTTTGTTTTTTGCTTCTGCTTTTTGCTCGCGGCCAACGTTCAGGCCGGTACACAATGGATCCTGAACCAGGGGCCTGACGCCGACTCGTTGATCGTCAGTCAAGGCGACCTCCAGCGGAATCTGGGCCTCACCCAAATCCAACCCACGGGAACCGACCTGACCGTCGCGATCCGGATGAACGCAGACGATGCGTTCCCCGCCGAGGAAAAGCCCTTTTTCGCGATGCGCTACCGCATGAAAACCAACCAGAAAACCGGCGGGATCTTTTTTACTACCGACACGCTCAAACACCTCTCCGACCGGAGCTACTCGCCGTTCCCCATCATCGGCGACGGCCAGTGGCGGCACGTGACGCTCGACCTGCGCACCTGCAAGCACGAAAACTGGAAAGGAACCGTAACATCCTTCCGGCTGGACCCGACCAATCCCAGCGATCTGGACTCCGAGATCGAGATTTCCCGCCTTGGTTTCTTCGCCACGGCTGAGGAAGCGGAAAAGTTCCTGAGTGCTGCCAACGACCAGCCGGATTACTCGATGGAGACCGTTTTGCGCGGCGACCGTTTCGTCTGCGTGATTCCCGGCGGAACTCTTTCTGACGGTTGGAAAAAGGAGGATTTTCTTCTTGAACGTTCTGCGTTGATCGAAGGCCAGTGGCCGCTGACCGTCTGCCGCGACGGCCAACCGGTTCCGTGCCACGTGAATCATCGCGGTTTCGCGTTTTATCTGGCCGAAAAGCCCGGAAAATACACGCTGGAAAACCCGGGGAAATTTCCTTACAGGAACTCCGTCCCACTTCCGGAGGAACTGAAAAAGCGTTTCGGCTGCGATGTTTCCAGCCCGTTCCCGAAGGAGTATTTCACCCGCGAGCGGATCCGTCTCGGTGGCTGGGGATTAATGCGCGGTCAGAAGATGGAAAAGCATTTCGTTCAGGATTTCGCGGACTGCGGCCTTGACCTGCTCATCGCCACGGGAGGTGAATCTTCAAGTCCGAACCGCCTGAACCTCCTGCAGGAGTGCAACCGTCTCGGCGTGGAAGTTTACATCAACGACGGCGCGTGGGCCAAGCCCGAAACTGCTGGGGATGAGTACTTCGACCACCCCTCCTTCTGCGGGCACTACCTGACCGACGAACCGGGAACCGACTATTACGAAAAGTGGGGGAAAGCGGCCAAAGCATACGCCGATGCCACCGGGAAAGTCCCCTTCATTAATCTGCTCCCGATGTACGCGAACGCCGCCCAGCTCAAGTTTGGCGCTGGCGCGGCCGCGATCGAGTACTACGATTCTGACCCGGACCTTTACCGGAAGTACTGCGAGAAGTACTGCGACCAAGTCCCGACGGATTACATTTGCACGGACATTTACCCGCTGAACTGGCGCAAGGACGGGACGCGCAGCACGTACCCCGAGTACATCGAGTCCATTAATATCATCGCGTCCGTGGCTCGGGAACGAAACAAGGAATTCTGGTGCTGCATCCAAACTTTCGGGTGGATCCCCTCCAAACGGACGCCAAACGCGTCGGAATTCCGCTGGCAGTGCTGGTCGATGCTGAGTTTCGGCTGCCGCGGGATCCTGTGCTGGGTTTACGGCGCGTATAATCCGGACTTTCCGTCCCTTGTGAACATCAAGAACGAAAAGACCCCAGCGTGGTACGACGCCCGGACAGTTTTCCGTGAGATCCGCAAGGTTTCGGACGTTTACTGCCAGTACAAAAACCTCGGCGCGTTCACACACAACGCGTCAGATGAAGTGCCGTACCTGAAAATGAGCGGCGAGTTGAAAGACTTCCCGACCATTCAGGAGATCCAGTGCCCGGATCCGCTTCTGATCGGGTGCTTCGCCAGGAAAGAAGAAAGCGCAAGAACCGCGTTCACACTGGTGAACATGACGGAGCTTGAGGCCGCGAAAACGACGGTCGTGAAGATGAAGCTCAACGGGAAAAAGGTCACGTGCTACCGCCGCGGCGAGCCCGAAGAAGTCGAGCAGGACGCGAATGGCCTTTACATTTTCCCGCTCGAAACGGGTGAAGGAATTTTTGTGACGGTTAACTAAAGAAGCCCATACGGGGACGACGCTTCCAGCGTCGTTTAAAAATCCAACCCCTGCGGGGACGACGCTTCCAGCGTCGTCTCTGGAAAATCAACAACGTATTATTTCTTCTGACGACGCTGGAAGCGTCGTCCCCGTAACGGTGGCATAACTGCCACCGTAAATTC
>JAFTCU010000261.1 GCA_017454585.1 Thermoguttaceae bacterium
AATTGACCGCATTGGCAGCCAGAACGAGTTCATCCAGCTGGTCAATTTTTGGCCGGACATGACGCTCGACGATTATATCAAGCTGAAATCCCGGGTCGAGACCCGAATGAAAATCACCGTCATGAGCGCGACCGGCGACGACAACCCGATCAGCCCGGACGAAAAAGGCGACCTCGAGTACCGCAAGCAGCAGCTTAAACGCCTGCAGGAAGAGGTCGTGGACATTGAGGACATGACCACGGGTATTTCCATCATGGACCTGGGGTTGAACGAATTCCGCCTCGACCTGCTGGAGTACCTCAAGGACCACGACAATTTTGAAAACAAGCCCAAGGGCCTGCACGCGGTGGTTTCGGGCACGGACGACACGCCGGAAGGGGTGGTTTTCGTCCTGCGGAACATCAACAACAGCGTGAACATCGACAACCAGAACCGGATCCACCCGTTCTACATGGTCTATATCGGCGCGGGGGGTGAAATAGTTTGCGATTACCTGAACCCGAAAAAGATCCTGGACACGATCCGCCTGCTGTGCCGGGGAAAAGTGCAGCCGATTTCGGCCCTGTGCGAAAAGTTCAACCGCGAGACCGACGACGGAAGGAACATGCAAGCCGTCTCGGCCCTCCTGAATGACGCGATCGATTCCATCATCAACGTGAAGGAAGAAAGCGACATTGATAGCCTGTTCTCCGCTGGCGGAACCTCCGCGCTGTTGTCCCAAATCAGCGGGTTGGACGATTTCGAGTTGATTTGTTTCCTCGTGGTGAAGTAAGGAGGCGCTGCCAATGCTGGGTTTGCCAAAGACTACCGAATTCAACCGACGGATCCCCAAACAGAAATTTTATGAAAACCTGTCGGTGACGGCGGCGCTGAAGCGCACCTTCATCGACCAGATCAAGGCGGTTTACTGGCGTAACAAAATCGCGGCTTCGACCACAAATCTGGCCGCGGGGGGAACCGTGACGGAGATCGAGGTCATTGAGATCCATCTCACGGCCCCTCTGCTGGATGAATCCGTCCTGAAGCTGATCGACAGGGAAATTCCCTACCACATTCTGTTTCTGCTGGAATACGAGGGCAAATTCCAGGCCTGGACCGCGTACAAAGAATCCGCCGCCTCGGGAAACGGCGCCTTCAAGGTCGGGACGTACTATCACACCGACTGGCACCCTGAGCAGGAACTTCCTCTGAAGATGGACGGCCTGAATACCGATACAGTCTATGAAAACTTCGTGAGGCAGATCGCGGGTGACGCCCTTCGGTCTGAGAGCGCTGAATCCCTGAAAGAGTCCGTGGAGCGTGACGCCCGCAGAAAGGAACTGCAAAAGCGGATCGCTGCATTGCAGGCCAAAATACATAATGAAAAGCAGCTGAACAAACAGGTGCGGCTGAATACGGAATTAAAGAGTTTAAAAGAAGAACTGGAGAATTTATAATGGACGATTTAGAATCGAATGATCTGAAGAGCAAAACTGAAAAATTATTGGAAAACAATAAAAATAGTCGTCTGTCTTTAAGACCACACTTAATTACAGATTTCAAAGTGCCTGAAATCAAGCCATTTCCAATTCAAGAGCATTTTGAAAAGACCGAGGAGTACCAAAAGAAGTGTTTGGAAATACTCCAGTCTATCAATATCAATACAGCAAATCTGTTTATTCTTGTCGATTTAATCAGCAAATCAAATGAAAAGCAGGATGAAATACTGAAGTTGATTTTTGAGATATTGACGATTGCCAAAGCCAAGGAAAAGAGGGAAGCAGAGTCTCTTTTCAAAAAGATCGTTACAAAGATTAACAATACAGTAGAAACAACAGATTCGATGATAAAACTAATCAATTGGGCTACCCTAATTTATAAGTTGGTCGAAGCCATGCTTCAAAAATAAGGAGAAAATTCAAGATGGATAAAATGCGCATGGAAACGCCGGACCAGACGGCGGGGAACGTGGAGAAGATCGCCGCGCTGTTCCCGAACTGTATCACCGAATCGAAGGACGGGAACGGCAAGCTGAAAAAGGCCGTCAATTTTGACCTGCTCCGGCAGATGTTGTCCGGCGACGTGGTGGAAGGCGACGAGGCGTATGAGTTCACCTGGGTCGGCAAGAAGGCCGCGATCGTCGAGGCGACCAAGCCCATCCGCAAGACGCTCCGCCCCTGCCCGGAGGAAAGCGTCAACTGGGACACAACCGAAAACCTCTACATTGAGGGGGATAATCTCGAAGTTCTGAAACTGTTGCAGGAAAGCTATCTCGGCAAGGTGAAGATGATCTACATCGACCCGCCGTACAACACGGGCAACGATTTCATTTACCGGGACGATTTCGCGATGAGCGGCGAGGAGTACGACGAAGAGATTGGCGCGGTGGACGACAAGGGAAACCGTCTTTTCCGCAACACCGACAGCAACGGCCGCTTTCACTCGGATTGGTGTTCGATGATTTATTCCCGCCTTATGCTCGCGAGGAATCTCCTTTCCGATGATGGGGTGATTTTTATAAGTATTGATGAGCATGAAATACAAAATTTGACTAATATCTCTAATGAAGTATTTGATGAACATAATCAAATTGGTGTTATTGTAGTCAAAAGTAATCCACGTGGTTCTATGTCAACAGAAGAATTAGCAAGTTTACATGAATATTTGGTGATATATTGCAAAAATCGTCAATCTGTGAATATTATTGGTCACGCTTTAACAGAAGATATGAGTAATGAATATAAATATGAAGATAAATTAGGGAAATATCGCTTGCTTGGATTAAGGATGAGGGGTGGATTTTGGAGAAGAAGCGAAAGACCAAATTTATATTTTCCAATATATATTAACCCTGAAAATGGGAATGTTTCTATAACAAGAAGCACTGAATATTGCGAAAAAGCAGTGCCAGTACAACCCTCAACAAAGGAAGATGGAACTTGGAGATGGAGTAAAGAAAAAATCCAAGAAATGTCAAAATACTTAATTGCTAAAAAAGTAAAACGCAATGATGAGTCTGTTTGGGATATCTTTCAAAAAGACTACTATGAACGTGAAGGCGGTCGAAGAACAAAAGCTAAATCAATTTGGGAAGAGCCTGAAATTAACTATCAAAACGGAACTAATGAAATAAAAGAGGTATTTGGGAATACGTCTTTTTTCGATTACTCAAAACCAACATATTTAATTCATCGCGCTATGGAAATGCTCCAATTTAGTAATGATGATATAGTCCTCGACTTTTTCAGCGGTAGCGGGACAACTGCCCACGCGGTAATGCAATTAAATGCAGAGGACGGCGGGCACCGGAAGTTTTTCATGGTCCAGCTTCCCGAAGTGACCGACGAAAAGAGTGAGGCGTTCAAGGCCGGCTATAAAAACATCTGCGAAATCGGCAAAGAGCGCATCCGCCGCGCCGGAGCGAAAATTCTGGGCGAAGCGGAACGGCGAAACAGTCAGTTGAAAATCGGCGAGGCTGAAACGCCGCCGCCCGACGTGGGTTTCCGTGTGTTCAAACTGGACGCGTCCAACCTGAAAACATGGGATTCCGCGCCGATTGAGGGCGACAGGGACGAACAGCTTGAAATTCTCCATGCGCGTATGCGGGAGATGATTCACCGGATAAAGCCCGACCGTAACGCGCTGGATATGGTCTTTGAGGTCATGCTGAAAATGGGCGTTCCGCTCTCGCTG
>JAFTCU010000262.1 GCA_017454585.1 Thermoguttaceae bacterium
AAGGTTTTCGACGCGGCGCAGCTGGTGAAATACTATTCCGAGGTCGTCTCCCAAAAGGCGGAGCAGACCCTTTGCAAAGTAATTGAGAAACAGACCTTTAATCAGGTGGTTCGAGGGTTCACGAAGTCGAAAAAACCGGATTATACCACGCTGGAAGAAATTCAAGAGGGCTTGGCCCCGTTGGGATTCCCGGAGTTCTGGGCTTTTGAGGGGGGCGGTTGGGAAATTTCCTAAAATTTTTACATTTTTTTGACGTCCGATTTTGGCGTTAATTGAATGTTTTTGAAAAACTTGTAACAACGTCCGATAATGTTGAGCAGTGTTTTTATTCAATATTTAATTATTAAAAACAAAAACAAATTGTATTGGTCAAAAATATAGGTGAAAATTTCATATATCGAAACAAATTTTGTACAAGTTATGATAATTTTTTGATTTTTTTAGTTATTATTGACAAAAATAATTTTTATGTTATACTATTGGGTAATTCATTCAAGATTCATTTCACGTCACTTTTTTGAAAGGAAACCCAATGGGAGAAAACCAAAATTTGAACGTTCCTGCAGCTGTTCAAACGTCGCGGCTGATGACTTACGAAGACGTTGCCGAGTGGACCGGCTGTTGTGTGAAAACGATTCGTTCCTACTGCAAGAAAGGGGGCCTCCCCTGTATTCAGTTCGGGCGCAAAGTGCGTTTTGAGCCTGAAAAGGTTGCCGAGTGGCTTCAATCCAGAAAATATGTTTTCGGGATTGAGAAAGATTCCTGAAATTTTCAGATTTTATTTTTTTTCGGGGGGGTTGGGGCTTGTCCCTGTCCCATAAATCTGTTATAATCAGAAAGGATTAATAAAATGGCTTCAATAACCAGAGATTACCCAAACAAAACCTATTACATTCAAATCGTCGTCCACGGCAAAAGGTTCAAACTCCGCCACAATTTCCGCAATCGTCAAACGGCGAAGGCTGTCGCGGAACATCTGGAGGAACTCAAAGCGGATTCAGGGCTTGGTTTTCTCCCACGTCAGACAAAACAGTGGGTTGAAGATGTTTTTCAAAAAGACCCTGAACTTTACCAAAAAATCGCTTCGATGGATTTGGTAGAGTTTCGCGAGCCGTGCGGGACGATTGCCGAACTGGTGAAAAGGTTTGTTCCTCGCGCATTGAAAACCACGCCGAAAGAGCATACAACACGAAACCGGCAGGTCTCGGCAAATATGCTTTTGCGTTACCTCGCAAATCAGCCGGTCGGGAATTTCAAGGCGAATGAGGGAGCCCTTAAAAAGGCTGGTGAACGTCTGGTCAATACCATTAAAAAAGAGGATGCTGACCGGCTTCTCGAATTTATGCAAAGCACATATTCCCCAGCGACCTGGGGCCGCAGGATCAAAACGATTCAAGCGTTGTTTGGCTATGCGGTAAAATTGGGATGGATTCAGGAAAACCCGTTTTCACATTTGCGCGGATGTTCGGAAACGGACCGGAGCCGTTTTTATTACGTCAAACCGCAGGAGGCGCAAACCGTCCTGGCGGCCTGTCCCAATACTCGGGCAAAACTCATTTTCGCCCTGGGGCGTTGGGGAGGGCTTCGGATTCCGTCGGAACTCTCCCAGATTCGGCGTTCGGGTATTGACTGGGAAACGGGAAAAATTATCATCAATTCCCCGAAATTGACCAGTAAATTTAATCAGGAACACGGGCTGTTTCACGTTCGCGCGATTCCGATTTGGCCTGAAATCCAGCCGATTTTGCAAAAATTTCTGGCGGAGATGCCGGAAGAGCAAGAGCAACTGTTCCCCGAAATCGACGGTTCCGACCGTTGCGGGGCGCAGATTCGCAAGGAATTTGGGGTAATTATGAGCCACGCGGGTCTGAAACCGTGGCCCAAATTCTTTATGAATTTGCGGTCAACCCGGGCCACTGAATTGCAAAATGAGGGCTTCCCGCTGCATACGGTTTGTTATTGGATGGGCCATTCACCGCAGACGAGCCTAAACCATTACGTACAAATTACCGATGAAGATTTCAGATTCGCCTCGTACCCCCACGGTCGAACCGCGGGTCAAAAACGGGGCAGGTAATAAGAGGAAACAAAGGAAAATAAAAAAACATAAAAAGAATCGAAAGTGCGTTTAGAAGTCGTATTTTAGGGCACTTGAGAGGAAACCTCGGGAAATAAAAAAAAGGCAGGTGAACCGAAATTCACCTGCCAATATACCCCCGGCAGGATTCGAACCTGTGACCTGCGGTTTAGGAAACCGCCGCTCTATCCACCTGAGCTACGAGAGCACCTGGAATGACGGTGTGGGTTACATCGTCACTGATGTCTGTATTGTACCCGATTTTTTTTCTTTTACAAGGGGTAGGGTGGATTTTTTAACGACGCTAACCGTTTCGGATGATTCAGTCCTGTTCACCGAGTGGTAGTCTGCTGTTGGTTTGCGATTGCGATGTTCTGTTGGATCTGCTCCTGAAGCCGTTTGAAATGATCCACATCCGGCTGTTCTGCGGCGGCGATGGCTGCCACATGGAGCGCCTCGTTCATCTGGCCGTTCCGGTAGAGAGAATCGACCCAGTGATGATAAACGTGTGTGTGATTGTTCTTGAACGGCGGGTAGTTCGGCTGGTGGCGAAGTCCCTCACGGAGCAGTGCGGTTGCCTCCTCATATTTGCCCTCACGACAGAGCGCGATTGCCCAGTTATTCATCGTGGCCAGCAGGTTTCCGAAAGTTGTCTCACTCTGAAGGTCGAGACAGTATGCGATCGCATTCGCTTCCAGTGCCCCCGCGTAGTCGGCGGAACTCAAAAGGTCCACACCGCGATTGTAGTAAATCTTGGCGATGAGGCGTTTGTCCGAAATCGGCTGCGGGACCTGGAGCAGAAGCATTTTGTCCGACTGGTCTTTGAGCTGCGGTGATGCGTCACGGATCAGTTTACAGATGACTTTCTGCTGGGTTTCCGGGTCGTTCCGGTATTTGAACCAGTTACCGCAGGTCGTCTCGACCTGGAGCCGCTCGCCGTCCGAGAGGTAAACCCAACACATGGCGTGCCCGGGCAGCTCGACCGCAGTTACGTTCAGGCCCGCTTTTTCAGCGAGCGAACAGAAAAGCAGAGAAGCGGTCACGCAGTTATAATACCCATGTTCGAGCAAATTATTAATGGTCGTGCCTTCCAGAACGTACTTCACAAAAACCTTCTGGTGCATGAAGTCCAAAATGATTTCGGCCTTCAGTTCTTCTTTCTGCTTGTTATTCAGGTCGGTTCGGGCGTCCACCTTCCGTGTTTTCTGAAGGATGCCATACTCGATATTGTCGTAAATATTGAGAAGACGGTTCGCTTCCTCGGCCGTTTTCGGCTGACTGGCGATGATGCTCGCTTCCATCAGGGTGAACTGGCACTGGCTTTGGGAAAGTTTCGAGTTACCCAGAACGCGCAGGGAATTGAAAAGGTGCTCCTCATTCACGTCCAGGTCACGGATGTATTCTGCATACCACGGCAGGGTGCTTTTTTCTAGGGGCTTCCGAATACCAAAGTCTTTGAATACCTGACGGATCGGCAGGGACATTTCCAGCCGGGTCGTCGGCACACCACGTTCCGGGAATTGAGGATCGTAAGTCGGCACAGACGACGGTTCGGTCGCGGGTGGATTTGCAGTAGAGACAGGATTCCACTGCGTTTGCTCCGGGAGTTGCTCCCTCGTTTCGGCAATGGGGACTGAGGGGCTGGAATTCCATGATGTCGTGTTTTGTCTTCGCCGACCGCGGGTAGCCACGGAATCATTCGGAATCAAAAGTGTTTCTTCGGGGACCTGCTCGATATGTTCCGGGAGTATGATCGCCTCCTCTCTAGTGTCAGCGGAACGGGAAGGAACTGCTTTGGGCGGGTTTGAAGGAACTATCGACTCGGGGTACACCGCAGGTGCGGCGGGAGCTATTGGCTCGTGATACACCGCAGGTTCCGTGCGATCGGAATGTTTGGTCTCTGAGGCGGCTTTCTTCTGTTTCTCCGACCTGGAAAAACCGGGCCAGCCAGAGAATGTCCCCTGGTGGTTTGGTTTTTTGCTAACAGGGTACTGAACCGTGTTTTGCGATCCATTTTCTGTCGGGAAAAACGCCACGGTTTGAACACTGAAATCCTGATGGATCCCAGCCGTTTTCAGACCGGATCGTTCTCTGCGGAAATGGGAGGTTTGGGGAATCGGTTCCAGAATCAGGTCGATCTCCTCATCGGAATCCTCGTCACTTTCGGGAGCCTCAATGATTTCAGGTTTTGTGTTCTGCTTCGTTCCGAGTCTTCTGAGAGCCCGAGGGGATTTACGTCTGGTTTGAAGCTGGGCATCTTCCTCGGTGAATTCATCGGAATCCAGGTCCAAAAGGGCTGGCTCTTCCGTTTCGACGGCCGGTTTCGGCTGAATTTTACGGGGTTTCGCTGGAGCCTTCTGCGAGGCAGAGGGTGTGTCTTCCAGAATGGACCTGGGCAACGTTTGCGTGGAATCCTTTGTCGGGAGTTTTTGCGGGGCTGGAACTGCTACGTCCTCCAGAAGCAGATCGCTTTCTTCCTCTTCAACATCTTCCGGGTCATTAAACGGCAACGCTTTGGTGATTTCTCCCGATGTGGAACGTTCTTCCATATCCCATAAAAACGGTGCGGGTGAAACGCCGGAGTTTCCGCGCGGAGAGACATTGCTGCCCGCAGGAGCGGAATTCGGGTACGTGACCGTCGAAGTGGATGTTAAACGTTCTTTTGTGTCCTTTTCTTCATTTTGGGAGCCGCTGAAACGTTTCAGGAATCTTTCTCTGCGTTCCGCCCGGGTTTTCTGCCGGACTTCGCGGTCCGGGACCGGCCTCGATTCTCCTGGCTCAGCTTTAAACGGAGTAAACTCTCTCTGGAATGGATTTGGGAAAACCCGATTCGAGTCTCCAGAGAAATAAGCGTCTGCGGACGAGGGTGTATAGGACGGCTGAACAAATCTCTGGCCGAAACAGACCGGCGCAGAGAGAGTAACCCCCATAAAGAATAGAGTCCAGGCACATCGGCGAATAAGTGCCGCTGATTTCCGGGACATAAGTACTTCAATAAAACTTTGGTTGCATTCCATCGCAAACCTGCTCGCTCTAAAAGGTGTATAAACGTCAGTTCCGAAATTATTCCTTAAAACGGATTAAATGGAATCCTTGTGAAATTCCATGCATTCTGACCTTTGTAAGAACGGCTTTTAAGAAAAAAAAATCCAAAATCCCTTAGAAAAGACGCATTGTTCCGATTGTTCCGGCAGTTCTGGTTACTGGAAGTATTCCGATTTTGGAAAATGGTGAAAATGAGTGAAGTTTGCTTTTGTTGAGATGTTTTTAAAATGCGGGAGATTTTTTGCCAAAATTGGGTAGGTCCCCCTGCAAAAATTTTGAATTTGGTTTAGAATAAAGGAGTTGAGTTTCAATCAAATTTAACCATGGAGAAGAAAATGGACCACCACGACCATTGTGACTGCGGCTGTGAGCATGACGATTACGAGCCGATCATTATTAATACTGTCACCGACACTGGCGAAGAGCTGACTTTTGAAGTTCTCGAAGTTTTCGAGTTCGAGGGAAAAGACTACGCCCGCCTTCAGTCTTGCGACGAAGATCAGGACGAAGATGAAGATTTACTCATGGAATGTGAACAGGTTGGTGACGAATATGTGTTTCACGCCATTGAGGATGACGATTTGTTCGATCGCATCGTGGAATTTCTCGATGAGGGAATGGACGATGATGAGGATGAAGGCGGCTGCGACTGCTGTCACTGCCACCACGACTGAGAACTGGTTAGATCCCGGGGAGTTCGGAGATTTGTTCTTTGCGTGTTTTAAAATGCGCAAAATGATTAAACCCCGAGTTTTTTCAAGAAAATTTCGGGATTTTGTACCCACTCCCTTGACATTTATTGGAACTCTGGTATAATACTGGCCTGTTTTGAGTTTTTAGTTTCACCCATAGTAATTTTAAAGGATGGTGTATTATGGCAGTTCCGAAGCGTAAGCACTCCAATGCCCGTACTGGTTCCCGTCGTGCTCATGACGGAAAAACCGCTAAACAGATTTCCTACTGCCCGAATTGCGGCTCGGCGGTCATGTCTCATGTCGTCTGCCCGAACTGTGGACAGTATCGGAATATGAAAGTCATTGAAGTCAACGAAAAATGAGTTTCCACCAGGGAAACCTACTGTTGATTCCAGGAGATGGCTGCCTCATCACAGGATGATTGGTTCATTCGTGGTGAGGCTTTTTTTAAATTATGAATTATGAATGATGAATTATGAATTACCAGAGGAATCTGGGGTTCATCTTTTTAATTTATGATTCTGGCTTTACACTTCATCATTAAAAATCATGGGAAAAACCGCTTTTTTGTTTCCGGGGCAGGGTGCCCAGGTCGTTGGGATGGGGAAGGCCCTGTACGATACACTTCCCGAAGCCAAGGCCTTGTTTGACCAGGCCGACGATATTTTGGGTTACTCACTGACTGATTTGTGCTTCAACGGTCCGATCGAGCAGCTCAGCACGACGGTCATCAGTCAGCCGGCCCTTTTTGTCACGTCACTGGCGGCGTTGGAGTCACTGAAGAAGACCAATCCGGAGGTCGTCGAGGCGTGTTCGTGCGCCGCGGGTTTGAGCCTGGGCGAATACACCGCGTTGGCGTGCGCCGGATCGTTGAGTTTCGAGGACGGTCTGCGCCTTGTCGCGGAGCGAGGTAAAGCGATGCAGGCTGCTGCAGACGCAACTCCCAGCGGAATGGTGAGTCTGCTCAGTGCCGAAATTCCGGTCGTGGAAGAACTTTGCGAAAAGGCCCGCGAGGGGGAGATCCTCCAGATCGCCAATCTGCTTTGTCCGGGAAATACAGTCGTTTCCGGCACGAAAGCCGCCTGTGAACGTGTCGTGAAGCTGGCGGAGGAAACCGGTGCGGCCCGGCCGATCGCACTGGCCGTGGCGGGGGCGTTCCATACGCCGATCATGCACCCTGCGGATGAACGACTTGCGGAGGTCCTGGCGGGCGTGCAGATCACGGCCCCGAAATTCCCGGTCATTTCCAACGTGGACGCGGAAGCGCATAACGATCCGGACGAGATCCGCGCGATCCTTGTACGTCAGATCCTCTCGCCGGTCCAGTGGGAGACCACGATCCGC
>JAFTCU010000263.1 GCA_017454585.1 Thermoguttaceae bacterium
ACCACGCGCAGACGTAATCCAGATTCCCGACGTTTTTCCAATCTTCGCCGAAAACTTTCACCAGGTCGTTTTTCTGTTCGGGACTCATGAAACGCGCGCCCACAAACGGCGGGTTCCCGATGATGTAGTTGAGGCGGTCTCTCGGAACGACCGTTTCCCAGTCGAGCCGCAGGGCGTTTCCTTCCACGATGTTGGCGTGGGTGCGCAGGGGGAGGAAGTCGAGCGTCCGGTTGATGATCCCCTCGGTCTCCTTGAGCATTTGGCTCTCCGCGATCCAGAGGGCCGTGCGTGCGACCGAAACCGCGAAGTCGTTGATCTCAATGCCGTAAAACTGGTCGATCCCGACCTGGATCGCGACGTCCGACATTTGCATCTGGCCATTGACCAGCGCACGGAGGATGGCGTTTTCCAACTTCCGGATTTCAAGGTACGTCTCGGTCAGAAAGTTTCCGGAGCCGCAGGCCGGGTCGAAGAACGTGAGCGAGGCGA
This sequence comes from Thermoguttaceae bacterium, assembly GCA_017454585.1. The sequence goes on from JAFTCU010000263.1 coordinate 490, forward strand.
GACGATTACGAAATTCTTTGAGCCGTTTTTCGCGCGTTTTATCAACCGGAATGGTAAGAATTTCCATTCGTTCCTTCTGCAAATCTTCGAGGAATAGCGGGCCGATCACGCGGTGAATGTTTTTGGTCGCGGTGTAGTGCATCCCGCCCGAGCGTCGGGTTTCCGGGTTCAAAGTCGATTCAAAAACGGCCCCGAAAATAGTCGGGCTGATGCCGGACCAGTCGAAATTCAGCGAGCACTCCTCCGTCAGCAGTTTGGCGATCTCGGGAGTGATTCGTGGAATTTCCACGTCCCCCTCGAAAAGCCCACCATTGACGTATGGAAACGCTTTCAAATCGTCGTCCAGGTACGGGTCGCGCTCCTCCTGCTTCTGGTTCAGAATGTGGAAAAGGTCGATCAGCGCGCGCCGAATGTCGTTTTTCCGCTTGGCCAGGTACGTGCAGACGCAGTTATGCTTCCCCAAAATATCTGCGTCCTCGGCGTAGAAGCAAAAGACGAGTCGGACGCACAGGATATTTAAACTCCGCAGCGTTTCAGGGGAAGTTGGGTCAATGTACTGGGCCAGCAGCGCGTCGTACAGTTTCCCAACCAGTTCACCCGCGGCGATAGAAAGTTTCTCCTCGCGGTGCACTTTGGTCTGGGTTTTGTCCACCAGGAAATCCAGAACGTGAGGCTCCTCTTCGAGTTTTTCCAGGTACACAACTTCTGGAGGCGCGTTGGGCGTTTCCATGTTGTGAATGTGAAATTCCCGGAAATTACAGACGATGATCCACCGGCAGCGTTCCGAGTGCGGAAGGTGATCGTTATACTTTCTTGCCTGCTCGAACGGGGTCAAAAACTTGCCATCCGACTGCCGGCTCGGATTCTCAAGATTCACATTGGCGCTTTTCTGTTCGATCAGCACACTCATGGACTTGATGATGGCGTCAATGAAACAGATATTTTTTACTTGGACCTGATACTCGTATTCAATAAAATCGTTCAGATTCTTTATGCCATACACGCCCTGGAGCAGTGCGTTCCAGAATTTCTGCGTATCACCTTTTTCGTACCCAAGGCTGCGCGCCGTTTCAACGAATTGGTGGATGGCATGGTTCATTATTGATCTCCTGAAGTGGTGTAAATGGGAGGCGGTAATGGAGCGCGCAGCGCGGAATTACGCGTGAGTGGGAGCGTGGTGGTTCAGGCCGGCGCGTAATTCCGGCCTCCGGCCTTCATTACCGCCTGCCGTTTCAACTCCTCACTCCTCACTTTTTTTAGTCGAGTTCTTTCACGCGAACGTTTTTGAACATGACTTTCGCACCGTGGCCGAGGAACCCGATCGCGCCGGATTCATTGTGGAGGCCGGGGTGGTCGCGGTGGTCCATCGTCTCCTTGATGTTCGCAATGTCGGCGTCGGTCACGACTTCACCGTTGATTTTGACCGTGATGTGACTTCCGTCGGCGATCACTTCCTCGGTGTTCCACTGCCCGGCCGGTTCCGCGGCGGAAGCCTTTGCGCTGCGGCATGATATCCCCTACGACGATCAGACCGAATACCGCTTTGAGACCGTGCAGCAGGCCACGCCGGCCGGCATGCTCACCGTCCGCCTGTACGCGGCGCACGCGATGATCGAGCGCTATGAGGGCCAGGACGAGGAACTGATCCTGCCGGCAAGCGTACAGGGAAAACCCGTGCTGGTGATCGGAAACGGAGAGTCGCCGATCGCCATAAACGGCACGGACTGGGACACCCTGGAGCAGCGCCAGGACGCGCCGAACCTGAAGAAGATCGTGATCCCTGAGGGTGTGGAGAGCATCTCCGCCAAAGCGATCGGCACGTTGAGCTGGGTGGGACAGACCGAGATCGTGCTGCCGTCCACCCTGAAGCGGATCGGAGAGAGCGGGCTGGATCTCAATACCACGGTTTCCCTGCCCGCCGGGATCGAGCGGCTGGACCGCAATTTTACCAGCGGGAAGCTGGCGGACGGCTTTACGGTGACCCCGTCGTTAAAAGTCCTGAGTCCGGAGGCCTTCGCGGCGTGCCGCGGCCTGACGGCGTTTGCACAGGAGGGCGAAAACGGGCTGTTTTCCGTTCGGGACGGCGTGCTGTACTCCGCGGACGGGAGCACGCTTCTCGCCTATCCCAAAGACAGCGGCGCAGCGGAGGTTTCGGTGCCGGAAGGCGTGGTGACCGTAGGAAGCCACGCGTTCGGCGGCTGCACAGGCCTTGCCGCCGTCACGCTGCCGGCGTCGCTTGCGGCGGCGGAGGACTATGCGTTCTCTAACTGTGATAAGCTGGCGTCGGTGACGTTTTCCGATGCTTCCGGGCCTGTCACCCTGGGAAAATACGTCTTTGCCTACTGCGACGCGCTTACGGCGGTGCACTTCGGTACGACGGAAACGATCGGCGCGAACGCTTTCCGCGGCTGCGGCCTGCTTGCCGCGGCGGATCTGCCGGAGGGCCTGTTGACCATCGGCGCGTACGCCTTTTATGATACGGCGGTCCGGAACGTGAAGCTGCCGGACAGCCTGCGCGTCATCGGCGACGGCGCGTTCGGCGGCAGCGAGGCAAGGCCCATGACGGACGAAGCTGAACTGATCATCGGTCCGCACGTTACGCAGATCGGCGACAGCGCGTTTGAGAGCCTGGAGGTGACTCGGTTCCGGGTCGTGCAGGAAAACGAGACTTACGCCGCGGCCGAAGGCCTGCTCACGGACAAGAGCGGGACGCGGCTGATCTGCGTGCCCTCGGCCAAAGCCGGGGAACTGACCGTGCCGGAGGGGACCCTGCACATAGAAGAC
>JAFTCU010000264.1 GCA_017454585.1 Thermoguttaceae bacterium
GCAAAAAAGCCCAATAAGATCCACGGAGCCATCTCAAGGAGAAGGTTCATCAGGGCGTTAAGAAAATTCATGGGTGCTTCCTTTGATTGCAAGCGCAGCCAACTGGGGGTTTGCAGCCGCCGCGCAAAGTTAAACGGTTTCGTGTTTCTCCAACGAATCCGGTGAACTTGTCGCTTTTCCTGTTTTTTTCATAAAAAAATGAGCATCGCGCAAATGACGTGACAAAAGCTTCCCCCCAGCACGAAAAAGTGCCAGGTGGGGTGCATCCAGGGGATCCTTTGGAGCGCGTAAAACACGAATCCCACTGTGTAAAACAGACCACCGGTGAGCAAAAACCAAAACTGGGCGGGGGTGAACGTCGCTACGACTTCATGAAAGTGGGAAATGACGAGCCAACCCATCAAAAGGTAAAGGACCTGCGCGAATATATGAGCTTTTCGTCCCCAGATGATTTGCGCAAGGATCCCAATGGCCGCGAGTGACCAGACCTCGATGCAGAGCCGGGGACCGATCGTCTCATAAAAACGGGAAAGACAGAAAACCGAGTAACTGCCCGCGATCAGTACGAAAATAGCCGCGTGATCCATCTGCTGCAGCACTTTTTTCGCAGTGCCATTCGGAAACGAGTGGTACAGGGTGCTCATCAGATACAGAAAAATCAGAGATAGGCCAAACAAAATGGCTCCACACGTGGCGGCCGTTCCTTCAGCGCAAAGAACGAGGATCGGAAGGATCCCGACCGAAAGAAGCGCTCCGATTCCGTGAGAGACCGCGTTGGTGATTTCTTCTGCCACGGACGGCAAGGGAACGGGTTTTGAACAGTTCATCGTAAAACTCCTTTGTTTCTTTTTCTTCTTTCGTCATTTTGACACAAATCTGAAAATAATCAACCACCCTGAATGAGTTTTTACAGGATTTTTACGATAAAAACAAAACTTTTACATTTTAGCAAAAAAAGAGGAGCGTCTTTTGGGGCGCTCCTGCTTTTCATTTCTTGAGCTCATTTTTTCTTCAGGATCCCCAGAAGCGTGCGTTCCAGGCACTTGCCGAGCGTGCGGATCACCGAGTCGGTCACTTTTTCCGAGGTGGTCTTTTTCGGGCGGCCTACTTTTTTTGGGGCCGTGGGCTGCTTCGGAGCGCGGGTTTGCTGCGGCATCTCTGGCATTTGACGTGGGTACGAGGGGAGAGAAGGACGTCTGGCCGGAGCGGGCTCAGGGGTCGCAGTCGGTTTCACCCGTCGCATTTCTGCCTGGTGTCGGGTCTCTTCGGAAATTTCGCTTTCGTTTCCGCTTTCGGCGGCGAGCATTTCGTAGGCGGAGTATTTGTCAATCGTTTGCGAGTAGTGGCGGTAATATGGATTGTTCTTTGTCAAATCCGCACGAATTCTTTCATCCGCAGTGCCGAGATAGGTCGCAGGAGGAAGAATTTTCGCCATTTCCACGATTGCCGGCCGCCCTTTTTCGTCCAGAAAGGAAACAAGCGCCTCGCCGGTTCCGAGTTCCGAAATGGCGGTTTCGGTATCAAATGCCGGGTTTTTGCGGAAGGAGGACGCCGCCGACTTGAGGCTTTTCTGCTCGGCAGGCGTGTAGGCGCGAAGTGCGTGCTGGATGCGGTTCCCCAGCTGCGCCAGAACCGAGTCCGGAATGTCGGACGGCTTCTGCGAGATGAAGTAAACGCCGACCCCTTTGGAACGGATCAGGCGGACGACCTGTTCGACCTTCTGAACCAGGACTTTCGGCGCGTCGGTGAAAAGGAGGTGGGCCTCATCGAAGAAAAAGACCATCTTCGGTTTGTCCAGATCCCCGGTTTCCGGCAGGCGCTCGAACAGCTCGCCGAGCAGCCAGAGGAGGAACGTTGCGTAAAGGACCGGATGTCGGTAAAGCTCGACCGCGTGCAGAATATTCACGTATCCGCGACCGTCGGATGTGCACTGGATCCAGTCTTCAAGCTGGAGGTCAGGCTCGCCGAAGAACATTTCACTTCCGGCTGTTTCGAGCTGGAGGAGACAACGCTGAATGGCTCCAACGCTCTGTTTGGAAATATTGCCGTATTTTAGCGTGTATTCCTGATTTTTGTTCCCGATGTAAACCAGCATGGCTCGCAGGTCTTTCCAGTCGATGAGGTACTTCCCTTCATCATCGGCGATTTTGAAGACGAGATTCAAAACGCCTTCCTGAACCTGCGTCAGACCGAGGAGACGGGAGAGAAGCATCGGCCCCATCTCGCTGATGGTTGTACGGACAGGTATCCCGTTTTCGGCGAAAACGTCCCAAAAACGCACTGGGCAAGCATGAAATTTAAAGTTAGAAACCCCGAGCGCGGTCAGACGCTGCGTCATTTTTTCGGTCGCGTCGCCGGGCTGGCACATGCCGGAAACGTCGCCTTTGACATCGGCCAGAAAGACCGGGACACCCATGTCGCTGAAGGATTCGGCCAGAACCTTCAGCGTGACCGTTTTACCGGTACCGGTCGCACCGGCGATCAGGCCATGACGGTTGGCCATACGGGGATTGAGGAATAAACGTTTGCCTTCGGCCGTGACGCCGACGAGAATTTTGTCTTCGGTGAACATGAAGTACCTTCCGGATGGTTGAAATTAAAGGAAACGTCTGTATTCTAGCACATTTTGCACGACGGGTAAAGGGGCGAATGGGATTTTTTTGCGGAAATATTTGAATTTTTTTCGCGATTTACGGGGACGACGCTTCCAGCGTCGCCTCAAAAATAAAACTTGCGGGGATGACGCTTCCAGCGTCATCAAATATTTTTAAGACGACGC
>JAFTCU010000265.1 GCA_017454585.1 Thermoguttaceae bacterium
TCGCACATGGCAAGCGTTGAGATCCAGCTCGTGGAAGCGGAAGACCGAAGTATTCAGAGTTTCGAGATCATCGACCGCTGGCGCAAAGAGACCGGAACGATTCCCGGCGCGTTGGTCCTGACTTTCGACTCGGCTTTTGGCGGCCCGGGGGGAAGCGCGATCGAGTTCAGCGTCACGGCCCCCGCCCAGCACGCGGATGAACTGGAAGCCGCCGTTGAAAAGTGCAAGGCAAAACTCGCCACGTACGACGGCGTGTACGACATTCACGACGACAATTTGCCGGGAAAATGGGAATTTCGGCCGAAAGTCCGGGATTTTGCCGTCACACAGGGGGTACGGCAGGCGGACATCGCGGACGTTTTGAGAAACGCCTACTACGGTGCCGAAGTCATGCGGCTCCAGCGTGGCCGCCACGAGGTAAAACTCATGGTCCGCTACCCGGAAGCCGCGAGAAAATCTCTGGCGAGCTTCGACGAACTGCGCGTCCGGATCAACGGCGTGGAAAGACCCATCGGCGAGCTTTGCGATGTGGAAGTAAAACGCGGCTACTCGACCATCAGCCGAATCGACCAACAGCGCTGCATTAAAATCACGGCAGACGCAGATTTTAACAAAGTCCAACCCAACCGCATCATCCAGGCCCTGCAGGGGAAAATCATGGAACGGGACACGAACGGAAACCCGCTTCCAGCTTTTCTGCCCGAATTACAAAAAGAATTCCCGCATATTCATATTCGCTGGGAAGGTCAGCGGGAACAGGAAGAAGAATCGTTCAACTCGATGAAAATCGGTTTTTCGGTCGCGATGCTTGGAATGTTCGTCCTGCTTACGATGCAGTTCAAATCGTACACTCAGCCATTCATTATTATGTCGGTGATCCCGTTTGCAATCGTGATGGTGGTCCTTGGGCACGCGATTTTCAGGATGCAACTAACGTTTTTCAGTGCGTTCGGAATCATCGCCCTGGCCGGGATCGTCGTGAACGACGCGATCGTTTTGGTGGACTTCATCAATAATAAGGTCCGGAACCAGGGACTGGCCATTCGCGATGCGTGTCTGGAAGCGGGTGTACGCCGTTTCCGTCCCGTGGTCCTCACGACCGTCACGACCATTGGCGGCTTGATGCCGATTTGCTTCGAAACGTCGTTCCAGGCGAAAATGATCATCCCCATGGCCTTCACCATGTCGGTCGGAACGGCCGGAGCGACGGTCCTGACGCTCTTCCTCGTCCCCGTTTTGTACACTCTGTACGACGATCTGGCCAAAGGAATGACCCGAACGTTTGGAATGGCCCATGAGGATTAAGGGCATTTTTTGAGCGTCTTAACATTTTTCCGGATTTTGTAACAATGAAATTGATCCTCACCCTCGAGCAGTTCCCGATTTTTCTCGCGGGAGCGTACGGAAACAAAACGCGCCCCACGCCCGGCCTCGACAGATGGGCGCTCCAAAGTACCACGTTTGACCGTGCGTACAGCACCTGCGCGGACGGGCTGGAAACCCTTTTCCAGCTCTGGGAATCGTGCGACTTTTCCGCGGAACGCTTTGCCGGCCGAAAGATTTTTCTCTCCGATCTGCCCGTCGAAGCGCCCGAGTTTTTCGACGCGGGGCAGACGCTGAGTTCCGAGGCGTTTTTCTCGGACTTTACGCCGATTCCCGCCGATTCCCCCGAAGAAACTGGCCTGGTTTGGGTCCATTTCCGGAATTGGGACGCGGATCAGCTCGACTCCTGGCTCCTGAATTCCGCGGCCGCCCAAAACCTTTTCGCCCTTTTGGGGACGAGCGGCGAGCTGCCCGCCGGCGACGTGCGGCTTTACTCCTCCGAAATCCAGCTCCCGTGGTGGATCCGCTTCCCCGACCCGGTTTACGACGGGACGCACTGCCCGGCGCTCGTGACGACGGACGACTTTCAGAAGATCCTGGACGCGGGCACGCCCGACGTGGTTTTTCGAGACTCCATTCGGATCCTGACCGACGACGACCGCTGGGCCGTCGTGACCCCCGACTGGTTCCTGACCGGTTTTGAAAACGTGGAAGAGGAGGAAGCCGAGGCCGACGCGCCGGAACTCTACGCGAAGCCGGCAGACTGGTGGGACCAGAACGACGTCGCGAGCCGCTGCTTCGAGGAAGTGCAGGAACTGACGAAGTTTTTAGAGTCTTAAGGAAATTTTAAAAATCTTCCACTCCAAACACCAGACCCGTTCCACTTCCACCCTTTATTTAAACACGGATTTTCACGGATTCAATGGATTAAAAGGATTTCTTTTTCTTAGACGGTGGATCACCCAAAAACGCTTGAAAAACCCTTTAATTAATCTGCGGAAATCCTTTGAATCCGTGAAAATCCGTGTTTAAATGGAGGCTTGAACCAGGCTGCGCTCACTCTTTGGAAAAAGGTCTAAGGTTTTTAAAACTTCCTTTTAAAATCCGTCTCAATCCGCCTAATCCGCTTAATCCGCGGGGCCTTTTTGGGGTGAACTCTTTACAAGATTTGGAACTTTAGAAGAAGATCAAAGCCTCATCCCCGTGCCGGGAAGCGGTTCTTCCGGGACCAGTGCGCGAACAATGCGGTCGAGAAGCATCGAAATGCCCGTTTCGTGAAGGGCGGAGACCGCGATCTCCGAGCCTGAAAGGGCCGAGAGCGTACCGGGAGCCACCAGGTCCGCTTTGTTCCAGACGGTCAAAACGTTCTTTTCGGGCGGGAAGTGGATTTCTTCCGCGTCCTCGTTTGTCCCGGACGCATCGCGGAGCCAGAGGATCAGGTCGGCCCGTTCGATTTCCGCCCGGGCGCGGCGGATCCCCTCGATTTCGATCTCGTCCTGCGCGAGATGAAGCCCCGCCGTATCGACCAGCTCGACGAGCCA
>JAFTCU010000266.1 GCA_017454585.1 Thermoguttaceae bacterium
AAGGAGGCGCCCAATGACCCCGATCGATATGACTACGCTTCAGCCGCTTTCGGCCCCGGTTTGGTTCATCTTTTTCTTCAAGATTTTGGGTTTTGTGCTGCACTGCCTCCTGATGAATCTCTGGCTCGTGGCTTTGCCGCTTGCGGTCCTGCTCCACTGGAAAGGCGGCGAGAACGCGCGCCGCTGGGGGAGCCAGCTCATTCGTCAGATGCCGATTTACATTACGTTCGGCGTGAACTTCGGGATCGTGCCTCTGCTGTTCATCCAGCTCATTTACCCGCAGGCATTTTACCCGGCGACCATCCTCATGGCGTGGCACTGGTTCCTGATCATTTTCCTGCTGATCCCGGCCTACTACGGCGTTTACCTTTACGCCTACGCTGTGAAGCGTGACCCGGAAAACGTTCCGGCTTACCGCCGTGCCGCAGGTTGGTTCTCTGCGTTCCTGTTCCTCTGCATTGGTTTCTTCTTCGTGAACGCGCTGACGCTTACCGCCCAGCCCGAAATGTGGAAGGAGATCTGGCTGAACAAATCGTTCGCCGGCGCTGCGCTGGGAATCGGCTCCGCCGTGCGTGACGCCGTGATTTGGCCGCGCTGGGGCATGATGTTCGGCCTGGCTTTCGGAACGACTGCCGTTTGGACTCTCGTGGACCGAAACTTCTTCCAGAAGGACGTGACGGACGTGTATCTCACGTGGTCAGCACGTTTCGCAAGAGTCTGCGCTTTCGTCGGGGCCTTCATTTTCGCGGTGTGCAGTGTAGCCTTTACAAAGATGATCACCGGCGTGGAACTCCCCACGTGGGTCAACGCCTGGATCGCGGGACCGGTTCTCGTTTTACTCGTCGTTCTGGCATTTGGAAAAGCCCGATCTGGTTTGCTTGCGCTTGTGGCGCTGGTGCTTCAGGTCGTCTCGCTGGCGGTTTTCGCCTGTGTGCGTCAGTGGATCCAGACGGCCCAGCTGAACGACTTCCTCCCGATCGATCAGTTCAAGGTCGTGACGGACCTTGGCCCGATGTGTCTGTTCCTCGGCACGTTTGTCCTGGGCGTTCTGGTGCTCGTGTGGATGATTACCGCAGCGATTAAAGCTGTAAAGTGATTTTCAAAAAAATTATGGGGACGGCGCTGAATGGGTTGTCCCCCGTATTAACGTGAACGCCTGCGGCCGCGGGGGCGTTTTTCCGGTTTCACCTCCGAGACTGGTTTTCCTACCGATTTTTTTAGCGCGTCGATACGGTCGCGGATGGCGGCGGCGCGCTCGAATTCCAGCTTCCCGGCCGCCTCCATCATTTCCGCTTCCAGCTCCGAAATGAATTCCTGCGTCACGATCTCTTCTTCGCTCTTTCGGCCTACAGCGGCGTTCGCGCGGCGATAGGCTTCCGCCTCTTTTTCGATCCCAAGGTCAATATTTTTCTTGATCGTCTGCGGCGTGATGCCATGCGCGAGGTTGAACTCGTTCTGCATTTGGCGGCGTCTGGCAGTCTCGTCGATGGCGTGGCGCATGGCCTCCGTCATTTTGTCGGCATAGAGCAGAACCTTCGCGTTTACGTTTCTCGCGGAACGCCCGATCGTCTGCATCAGCGACGTTTCACTGCGCAGAAAGCCCTCTTTATCCGCGTCGAGAATGGCCACGAGCGAGACCTCTGGAAGGTCCAGCCCTTCACGCAGAAGGTTCACGCCGACCAGAACGTCAAACTGGCCCTGACGCAGCTCGCGCAGAAGTTCGACCCGCTCGAACGCGTCCAACTCGCTGTGGAGCCACTTGCACCGGACGTTTTTCTTGAGGAAGTACGCCGAAAGGTCCTCGGCCAACCGTTTCGTCAGAGTCGTGACCAGGACGCGCTCGCCTTTGGCCGCCCGCTCTTTGACCTGCTCGAGCAGGTGCGGCACCTGGCCGGGGGATGCGATCGGCGAGACTGGGGACTCGCCCGCCTTGCACTCGGTCGCAGGGATCACCTCGATGACCGGGTCCAGAAGGCCCGTGGGGCGGATCACCTGCTCGATGTATTTCCCGCCGGTCTTTTCCAGCTCGTACGGTCCCGGCGTGGCGGAGACGTAGATCACCTGATTGACGCGGTCCTCCCACTCCGAAAACGTGAGCGGCCGGTTATCGAGCGCGCTAGGAAGGCGGAATCCGTGCTCAATGAGCGTTTTCTTGCGGTTCCGGTCCGCCGACTGCATCCCGCGGATCTGTGGGACGGTCACGTGCGACTCATCGACGAAAAGGAGGTAATCCTCCGGGAAGAAACTGAAAAGCGTGTCCGGTGGTGTCCCCGGCTCTCGGCCCGAAAGCGGCTGGCTGTAGTTCTCGACCCCCGGGCAGTAACCGACCTGCTGGAGCATTTCGATGTCGTACCGGGTACGGGCGGAGAGGCGCTGCGCCTCCAGAAGTTTTCCTTCGTCCTTGAACTTTTCGAGCTGTTGGGCCAGTTCCTTGCGGATCTTCACCAGAGCGTTGGCGACGCGCTCCTCGGGGAGGACGAAATGCTTGGCCGGGAAAACGTCCGCCTCTTCCATGCGCTCCACGACCTCGCCGGAGGTCGGGTCGATAATGGAGATCTGCTCGATCGTGTCGCCCCAAAACTCGAAACGGAAGGCGAATTCCTCGTAGCTGGGGAAGAGTTCCACGCAGTCGCCCCGGGCGCGGAATTTCCCGCTTTCCAGCTCCATGTCGTTGCGCTCGTACTGGATCTGAATGAGCCGGCCAAGGAATTCATCCCGGTCGAGCTGGTCATTCACGCGGATCTTGATCATCATGTCCTTGTAATCGGACGGCGACCCAAGGCCGTAAATGGAGGAAACGCTCGCCACGACGATCACGTCCCGCCGGCTGACGAGAGAACTGGTCGTCGCCAGGCGCAGGCGGTCGATCTCCTGATTGACCGAGGCGTCTTTTTCGATGTAAATGTCGCGCTGGGGAATGTACGCTTCCGGCTGGTAGTAGTCGTAGTAGCTCACGAAATACGTCACCGCGTTATGCGGGAAGAACTGCTTGAACTCGGAATAGAGCTGGGCGGCGAGCGTTTTGTTGTGCGACATGACGAGGGTCGGGCGCTGAACCGCCTGGATCACGTTGGCCATGGTGAACGTTTTCCCGGAGCCGGTCACGCCCATGAGAGTCTGGACTTTTTCACCGGCGCGAAGCCCCGCCACAAGCTGCTCGATCGCCTCCGGCTGGTCGCCTGATGGCTGAAAAGGAGAAACGAGTTGAAAATCCATTTTACAATCGATTCAGAAAGTCAATTAATTCCGGGCACAACGGGCAGTACCGCTCTCCGGAAATCGTTTTCAAAAAGGGAAGATTCTATTTTACCACGTTTTCAGGTTAAGAAAAGCCCCCCTCCTTTGATTTTTCTCTTGGCCTCAAAAGGACACGGAGCAGGATTTTGGGTCGGGATTTAAACAGGAATTTTCACGGATTAGGAGGATTAAAAGGATTTCTGTTGATTGGTTCCGTGTATGTTGTTTTTACCTCACGCGGAGATGCGGAGCCGCGGAGGATTTGAGAATGGGCGCGAATTGCCAAAGGCTAAACGGCCCCAAGTATTCCCACCAATAAAACTCCGCGCCTCCGCATCTCCGCGTGAGTTAAAAAAGTAGCGCTGAGTCTCTCTCCGGTACGCACTTGTCGGATGCCCCTTTTTTTCAGGTGGATTTCATTCTCCAAAAGATTCCAAAAATTACCGCGGGAACGAGGAGAAGCAACAGCCACGGCTGAATGTACCAAAGAATGGCAGTCAAGGACAAAAAGCCCGCAATGTAAAAAATCCAGATCAAAATTTTGCGGGTATTATCATGGAAAACCAGAAATTCAGCAAAAATCTGAACAAAAATATCTTTAAAATATTCAAACATGATCGACCTCCATAAGAATTAAACCATTTTCCCTGAAAAAAGTCAAGTGGGGACCATGAAAAAATGAATGTTTATCAAAAATTTCCGCCCCCCCTCTTTTCAAACGTTCATAATCATTTATAATACTGAAATCGTATAGTTTCCATTTCCTGAAATCCTTAACCATTTAAACGATTATGTTACTGATCTGGCTTTTAACGATCCTTTTCGTCTTCATTACGATCTGCGTCGGCGTGTGGGGAATGAAACGTTCCCGGACGCTGGGCGACTTCTTCATCGGCGGGCGAACGCTTGGCCCGTGGGTCTCCGCCTTTGCGTACGGCACAAGTTACTATTCCGCCGTGATGTTCATCGGCTTTGCCGGTCAGCTCGGGTGGGGGTTCGGTCTGAACGTCCTCTGGATCTCCTTCGGGAATACGTTCCTCGGGTGCCTGCTGGCGTGGTTCGTGCTCGGGTACAGGACGCGCCGCATGACGCAGCGTCTCGGCGTGATGACCATGCCGGAGTTTTTTGACCGGCGGCTGAACGCTCCGATGCTCAAGATCTTCGCGGCCGTGATCATCTTCCTGTTCCTCCTTCCGTACAGTGCCGCGGCATTCACGGGCCTCGCTTACCTGTTCAAGGTCACGCTCGGGATCGATTTCGCGTACGCCCTGATCGGGATGTGCGTCGTGACGGCGATTTACCTCATTCTGGGCGGCTACATGGCGATCAGCCTGAACGACTTCATCCAGGGGACGGTCATGCTCGTCGGGTCGATCCTGATGTTCCTGATCCTGACGCACAAAGTGGGTGGTTTCTCCGAGGCCATCTCGACGATCCAGACGAACTACCCGGCCCACCTCGGCGGGAAACTTCCCCCGTGGTACATCATCGCAGGCGCGACGTTCATGACCTCGTTCGGGGTCTGGGGCCTCCCACAGATGGTCCAGAAGTTTTACGCGATCAAGGACGAAAAGCAAATCCTGCGCGCGGCGATCGTCACGACAGTTTTCTCCTTCGTCGTGGTTTTTGCCGGCTACTTCAACGGCAGCATGATGCACATTTTCTACACGAATCCGGCGGTCGTTACGACGTCCGAAGAGGCCGCGGCGTATGAAGAAGCCCTTCAGAAAACCGGGACCTTGAAAGATGAGAACGGGAAGATCGTCCCGACCCCCGCGCCGTACGTTACGAACGAGGACGGCAGCCAGAAGAAAAAGAGCGACAAACCGATCATCGCGTACGATGAGCTGGTCCCGCGTCTGCTTCAGACGCAGCTTCCGCCGGCACTCATGGCGGTCATCGTCGTGTTGGTCCTTTCTGCCACGATGAGCACGCTCTCCTCGCTGATTTTGGTCGCGTCGAGCGCCATCGCCATCGACCTTTACAAAGAACACGCCGATCTTGACGAATCGTCGCAGAAACCGCTTTACCTGATCCGGTTCCTGAACGGGCTTTTCATTCTGATCTCGGCACTGCTGGCGCTTTTCAAGTTTTCGTTCATCGTGGCGATGATGTCCCTCTCGTGGGGCTGCGTCGCGGGTGCGTTTATGGCGCCGTACCTTTACTCACTTTACTGGAAGCGGCTCAACAAATACGGGGCCGTCGCCGGAATGGTGACCGGTTTGACGCTGAACATCGTCCTGTTCCTGTGCGGCGTGAACTCGACGCTGGCCGCCTCGCTGGCCATTCTGGTTCCGTTCATCGTGATCCCGGTCGTGACGCTCTGCACACCCAAGCCGGATAAAGAATTGGTCGATTCCGCCTTTTACGACAAATTAGAATCTGGAGTTGAAACGGTATGAAAAAGTTTTTCATTTTTGCTTGTGCGTGGCTGGTTTCCCTATGTGTTTTCGCCGAGGAAATCACCCGCGATCTGGCGTACTACGGGCCCGAGGCTGAGATCACCGGCGACGCGGAGTACGCCCGCGAGCGATGCAAGCTGGACGTTTACCGTCCCGAGACCGTCGAGTCGCAGAACGCCCCGGTCGTGGTCTGGTTCCACGGCGGCGGACTGTCGGGCGGAAACCGCCACATTCCGGGCCAGTTCAAGGACCAGAAATTCCTGGTCGTCCCGGTCAACTATCGGCTTTACCCCAAGGCGCACTGCCAGGACGCGATTTTCGACGCGGCGGCCTCAGTCGCCTGGGTTTTCGACCACATCGCCGAGTACGGCGGCGACCCGAAAAAAGTTTACGTTTCAGGCCACTCTGCCGGCGGTTACTTGAGTGCCATGGTCACGCTTGATCCGCGCTACCTCGCCAAATTCGGCAAGAGCAGCATAGACCTGGCGGGTGCGTTCCCGGTCAGCGGCCAGATGACGACGCATTTCCAGGTGGTCGGCGAGCGCGAAGACCCGACGAAAACCCACGGCGCGAATAATCCGCTGCAGATCGATGAGATGGCGCCGCTGCACTACACGTCGGCCATCTGCCCGAACATTCATTTCCTCGTCGGCGACCCGGAACTGGAATGGAAAGGGCGCGTGGAGGAAAATTACCTCATCTCCGCGATGCTGCGTACGGTCAAGGACCACAACGAGGTCGAGATCCAGTCCTACAAAGGGACGAATCACGGCACGGTCGCAACGCCCGCGTGTGAGTACGTGAGGGACTACCTCAACCAGAAGTGAGTGAGTTTTCAGTTTTCAGATTTCAGTTTTCAGTTACTGACTACAACTGATAACTGAAAACTTTAAAATTTTCCCCGCCCCCTCTTTTCAAAACCGATCAAATCCTCTATAATAGACCATAGTTGAAATTTTCCCACCTTTTTCTTCAGGATTTGACTCATGAAAACTGCAATCATTACCGGCGGGGCGCGCGGGATAGGGCGTGGTATCGCCGAGCACCTTGCGAAAGAAGGCTGGGCTCTCGCCTTATGCGGCTCGAAACCCGCTGATGAACCCAAAGTCATTCAGGCCGTGGCGGAGATCGCCGCCCTCACCTCCGAAAAAGTCCTTTACTTCCAGTGCGATGTTTCGTCCGCGACCGACCGTGCCGCTTTCCTCGACGCGGTAGAAAAGGAGTTTGGAACCGTTCAGCTCCTCGTGAATAACGCGGGGGTAGGTGCGCGTGTTCGGGCCGACGTTCTGGAAATGACCGAGGAAAATTACGAGTGGCTCATGAAGATCAACCTTCAGGGGCCGTTCTTCCTGACGCAGGCCGTCGCAAAGCGGATGATCGCGGCCCGGGAGGCGGGAAATACCGAGCCGTTCACGATCATCAACACGTCGTCGATCAGCTCGACCGTCGCCTCGATCAGCCGCGGCGAGTACTGCATTTCCAAGGCCGGCATTTCCATGGCGACGAAGCTCTGGGCGGTTCGGCTGGCTCCGCACGACATTCAGGTTTACGAGATCCGTCCGGGCATCATCAAGACGGACATGACCGCGGCCGTGACCGAGAAATACGACCGGCTTATCGCGGAAGGGCTGGTGATCCAGAACCGCTGGGGTTTCCCGGACGATATTGGGCGCGCGGCCGCCATGCTCGCCCGAGGTGATCTGCGCTACAGCACCGGCCAGGTCATTATGGTCGATGGCGGGATGCAGATCGAACGACTCTAAAAGAGTGAACAATGAATAACGAATAACGAAGAATGGAAAGAAAAACCAAGACCATTTTTCGTGCCCTTTTTCCCCCTCCACTTCCCATGAAAACTCGCATTTTATCCTTCATTTTCGTTTTGTTTGCCGCGTCGTTTTCCCTCGCACAGGGGGGGAAGACCGCGGGTATCCTGCTAGACCAGCCGGCCGGTAGAGTGCCGGATCTGGAAAGCTCATTTGCGCTGGAAGTTTCTGCCCAGTTAAACGGCGTGACGGTAAAACCGTTCTTCACGCAGGACTCCGACGAGAAACTTCAGGTCATCGGGGAATTTCCCGACGCACTCTGGATCCATCAGGGTGACGAGGCGGACGCCGTCGGGCCGCTTTACTCGCCGGAATGGACCGAGGCGATTCAGAAGTACGTCGCAGGCGCCACGGCTGATAAACCTCGTGTCGTTCTGCTGACGGGCGGTGCGGTCCGGATGCTCCAGACGCTTGGTTTCGCGGATGTGACGGCTCCCCCAATGACCATCATGAATGACCGCTACCAGGTCGGCCTGATTCCTACGGATGGCGGCCAAAACGCGCTTTGGAACGGTCTGACCTCCGATCGGGATGTTTTCTGGTTCACAAACGCGGTTTACCAGGCCTTCCAAAAATGTGACCTCGTGCCCAAAGACGGGACAGAAATCCTCGTCGCGGCCGATGTACCGGGGGGACCTTATCTTCCACTTTTCCTCGTGAAGCGCGGGAACTGTCTGTTCTTCGTGCTCCCGTGGTACTTCTCCCAGCTTTACGACCACGCCGCAGAACCGTTCCGCGTGAACGTAGAGACTTTCCTGAAAAACGTGCTGACGTGGGACTTCACACCGGAAAATCTCGAAGCACTAACCACACACGTGGACCCGAAGATCGTCCAGCGTAATACATTCCTCAAGGGGATCGATTCTCTTGGCAATATGATGGCGGGTTACAAGGAAAAAACCGGAAAAGCCTACCCGAATGAAGAAGAATTCCTGAAGAAACTGAACGATTTGCGCAACGCACAGGAACCAGACCTCGCTGCGCTTGAGGTCCTGAAATGGGATATCTTGCTCACACACCCGGATATAAACTTTGACCGGATCCTTTTTGTGAAACGCCGAGGGTCGAATCTGAACCTTCCGCAAAACTACAACAGTAACTGCGTGCTTCCCAAAACCATCCCGGCGGGGCTGAGCCTTCCGAGGAACTCAACCAGCAACTCCTCACTGCCGAAAGAGAATTACGGAAACACGATTTGCGAGTTGAACATTCGAACCGGCGCGCAACGAACCCTTTACACTCCGCCGAACGACTTCTGGGTCGGTGACCTGGAACTCCACTTTGACGCGGATAGGGTACTTTTCTCCATGCCGTCACCGACGTTGACAGACTCACGCTGGAGGATATGGGAACTGCCTCTGACTGAGGGCCAAACGCCTGCCGAGCCGAAACTCATGGAAACCATCGAGGCGGATGACGTGGATAATTACGATGCGTGCTACCTGCCTGACGGCGGTTTGTGCTTCTGCTCGACGGCCTGCTTTACGGGCGTTCCGTGCATTAACGGTTCAGGCCACGTCTGTAATCTCTACCGGAAAGCTCCGGACGGCAAAATTTCCCAGCTTACCATTGAGCAGGACCATGACTGGAATCCGGTTTTGCTTCCCAATGGACGAATCCTGTATTTGCGCTGGGAATATTCCGACCTTCCGCATGGCTTCTCGCGCATCATGATGCACGCCAACCCGGACGGCACGAACCAGACCGAGTACTACGGCAGTGGCTCGTACTACCCGAACACGATGTTCTACGCACGGCCGATTCCGGGAACGTCCCGTTTCTCGGCCATCATCAGCGGCCACCACGAGATCCCGCGAGTGGGCGACCTGGTGATTTTCGACCCATCTAAAGGCCGTAAGGAAGCGGAAGGCGCGGTGCAGCGGATCCCCGGGGCCGGAAAGCCGGTTTTGCCCATTCGTCTTGATTTCCCGATCGCTCAGACATGGCCAAAATTCAGCCAGCCGTTCCCGATTTCCGACACGCTGTTCCTGGCGGCTTGCCAGTTCAACGCCGGAAGCCCCTGGTCGATCTACCTCGTGGACACTTATGACAATATGTTGGAAATCGCGCGGCCAGAAAAAGACGAAGCTGGAAACATCTATACGTTCCAGGAACCGACCCCCATCCGTAAAACGGAATGCCCGCCCGTCCGGCCCGACCGCACGAACTGGGAACGGAGCGACTGCGACGTTTTCATCGCGGACATTTACTACGGCCAGGGTCTTCCCAATGTTCCACGTGGAACCGTGAAAGCCCTGAGACTCTTCACTTACGAATTCGCGTATCAGGGAATGGGCGCCGAGCCGCACAGCGTGGGGCTTGACGGTCCGTGGGACCCGAAACGTGTGATAGGTGTGGTCCCGGTTTACCCCGATGGTTCCGCCAGCTTCAGGATGCCGGCCAACACGCCGGTCGCGTTCCAGGCGCTCGACGCGGAAGGCCGCGAGATCCAGCTTATGCGCTCCTGGACCACCGCCATGCCGGGCGAACAGGTTTCCTGCACCGGCTGCCACGAGGAACAGAACTCCGTTGTCCCGACAATGCCCAGCCCCATGGCATCGCGTAAGCCGCCCGTGGACGTAATACCCGAATTCGGTGTAGGAGCCGGAGCCTTTGAGAAAGTCCGTGGGTTCAGTTTCCAGCACGAGATCCAGCCGATTCTGGAAAAGCATTGTACGGTTTGCCACGACGAAGACTCGAAATCGGAGCAGAAATCTGATATTTCGTTCCGGAACGGTCCCCCGGTCCCGGCCTTTGACTCGACGAGCGGGTACAACACGCAGTCGCGTTTCTCGCCATCGTACTACAATTTGCGCCGTTACGTCAGGACGCCGACCAAAGAAAGCCAAATGCCGGTCCTGAAGCCGTACGAGTTCCACGTGGAATCGACGCTTTTGGGTCAGATTTTGCGTCAGGGGCATTTCGGAGTTCAGCTTTCGGCAGACGACTGGGCGCGCCTGAACACGTGGATCGACCTGAACTGCCCGTACTACGGAAGCTGGGGCGAGTCGCGGAACTACGCCATCGCGCCGCAGGTCAAGCACCAGTTTGAGCGCCGCAAGGCTCTGCGACTTCTCTACACCGCCGCGACGGGTACGGACGCCGACGACCCGGTCGAATTCCCCGTGGCTCCGGCACCAGGCGAGGCACCGAAACCGCCGCACAAAGACCACTTTGTGGAGCGCACACAGCCCACAGCCTCACCGATCGACGCAGGTTCGATTCCTGCCGGGTCGGTTGAAACGCTGGAAATCGCGCCGGGCGTGACGCTCAATCTGGTGAAAGTCCCCGGCCAATCGTGGAAGATTGGGCAGTTTGAGGTCACGAACGAACAGTTCTCGGCCTTCGACCCAAAACACAATACGGGCGTTGAGTACGGCGACTTTATCCACTTCGGCCCGAACGAGGCCGGTTGGCTTCTTTCACGCAAGCAGCAGCCTGTGGCGCGTATTTCAATTGCCGAGGCCGAGGCGTTCTGTGAGTGGCTCAGCGCTAAAACGGGTCGGAAATTCAGCCTTCCAACCGCGGAAGAGTGGCGTTTTGCGGCTCTGGCCGGTAAACCGGATGAAAAAGATTTCTGGTTTGGAGACCTGAACGCCGATTATGCCCGGTTCGAAAATCTTTCGGACATTCAGAACCAGCTGATCAATCCACGCTCGTGGAAGGGCCGCGTCGATGCGATCCCGCCGTGGCGCATCGCGGACGGAAACGTCAATGACCGTTGTCGGGTTAGTGCCCTTGTTGGAAGTTACAGTGCGAACCCGTGGGGTCTTTATGACGTACATGGTAATGTTTCGGAGTGGACCTCCAGCAAAACTCCCACCGGTGAAAGTATCGCTCTGGGCGGTTCGTGGTACACACCATCGCGTTACTCAGGAGTTCAGTCTGAGCGGCACTTCTCGGCAGGTCAGGAAACATTCGACGTGGGTTTCCGTGTAAAATGTGAATAAATGCCGAAACAATTCTCAGGAGCGGATTGGGAATTAACCTCCCATGAAGCTCCTGACCTCAATGTAACCTTGACTCTTCTGTCAAACTTCAGACTCTCTAATTCAAAGGATTGAAACTATGGAGCAATCAAAACCTTCTCGTCCAACAGATTCGACCGTCATCATGCATCGGCCTCAGAACATTCGAGATTATTCGGCGATTCCTCTCGATCGAAATACCAATCTTATGGCAGAAACTGCCTCGGCAACCTCTCTTGACTGCGGCAAGCCGGTGAATTTTTTGATGAATGAATATCTCAATCTGATTCAATCGAAAAATCTGACTGATCAGGAAAACATTTCGATGGAATATGAACTGGGAAAAGGCGGTCAGGGAATTGTATTTTATTGCAAAAGCTCAGGAAGTGATAATTTTCAGGTTCCTGTCGCGTTAAAATTTTTCTCACCCGAAGGATACAAGTCGGAGGAAGAA
Source organism: Thermoguttaceae bacterium (assembly GCA_017454585.1). The sequence continues at coordinate 11,888 of JAFTCU010000266.1, forward strand.
TACGAAAAGGGCATGATGTACAACGCGAAAGTCCTCTCCACCATCGGCGCGATCCAGCACGACAATCTTCTCGCGATTCGTAACTGGTACAAATGCAATAATATTCAAATCATGGAAATGGAGTGGATCGACGGTTACGATTTGTATCAGCTCATGAAAAATTCTACGATTGAGCAGATGCAAAAAAATCTTCCGAAAGATGAACTGGCTTATCGGATGGAAGTTGTCATTTCCCCCGGGAAAATTAAGCCGAGACTCAAAACTGGAGTGGCTTTGACGATTATTCGCCGCTGCCTCGACGCTCTTTCAGCTCTCCACGAACACTCGATCGCTCACGGCGACATCAAGCCGGCCAACATCATGCTGAAAAAGATTGGTGGTGTAAAAATCATCGATTATGGTTCAACCATTTTCCTTCAGGACGCACCATCACTGAAGTTCTGCACGCCGCTTTATGCCGCTCCGGAACTCCTTATCGACAAATCAAAACCCCCAACACCTCAGTCTGACCTGGCCAGTTTGGGGTACGTCCTGATCGAACTTCTTTCAGGTCAGGTACCTTTCAATCTGTTTACAGAAGATGGAAAACCCATTTCGACTCAAGATTTAATAGACCAGAAAATCTCCCTCGTTGACCAGATGGAAAAGATCCTCCCGGAAGACATTCAGGGTAATTCCATGCTCGTGAACTGCCTGATCGGAATGGTTCACCCTGATTTGAGATTTCGATTCCATTCTGCGAAAGACGCAATCATTAATGAATCAGGAGTCGGACGAATCTTGCGTTCCCTTGTAGAAGCCCACATGGTCAGTGAATTCGATTTGGACATTATGTCGTGGATTCGAGGCTTGAATTTATAAGCCGAGTGTCAATCAATAAAGGCGCCAGCTTGGGACAATCCTCAAAATCAACAAATTTTAACACTTTTCCTCAAGTATAAACTTTACCATTCCGATAGTGAATACATAAACCCCACTATAATTAGATGGAGAGGTAAAGATGATTACGCTGCGAAAGGATTCGTCAGTCAGAAATGTAGTTTGGACTATTGGTCTAGCACTGTTTTGTGTACTGGGAAATCAGTCCTTCAGCCAGGATTCTGCAAAAACGGTGACTCTCGCTGAACTGGAACAGACTGCTTTGCTTAATAATCCGACCATTCAAGGCTATGAACAGAAAATCAATGCTCTGAATGGCTATTGGGTCCAGGCAGGTCTTGGCCCCAATCCAGAAATTGGTTACGTCGGCGAGGAAATGAGTGGTGCGAATCCCGGCGGTCGTCAGGGGTTTGAACTTTCTCAGGAATTCCTTGGTGGTAATCAGCTTCATCACGCCCAGCAGGTCGTCTGCCAGCAGATCGCAACGGCTCAGCAGGAGCTTGAAATCGCGAAAACGCGCGTCCTGACCGACGTCCGTGTCGCGGCTTATGAATATCTTGCGATCCAGAACAAACTCTTTCACCTTCGTGAGATTCTGAAAAATGACCAGCAAATGGCCGCCAGCCTTGAAACCAGCTACAAAAACGGGAACGCTTCCCGGTTGGATTATGTCAACTCGCGCATCGCCGCCAGAAAATCCGAGCAACAGCTCTGTGCCGCTCAGAATGAACTGGACGCAGCCTGGGATCGTCTCGTATGCCTCATCGGCCAGCCAGAGCGCGAGCCTGAAATACTCAAGGCCGACCTGAACCAGACTGCGGAGCAAAAATCGTGGGAATCCTATGCTTATAATTTGATCAATTCCAGCCCCGAAGTGATCCGCGCCGAAGGAAAGGTCGCAGAAGCCCAGAAAAAAGTCAATTACGAAAACTCGAAGAACAGCCAAAACTTCACTGTATCCGGCGCTCTCATGTACAACACAGAAGAACACGTGATTGAAGGTTCCGTCGGCGTGAGTATGCCCCTGCGGATCCGCGACCGGAACCAGGGTAATATTTCTGCCGCGTGCAGCGAAGTGATCCAGGCGCAGAAAGATCTCGAGCGCGTGAAGCTGAACATCCAGCACCGTCTGGCGGGCGTTTATCGTGAATACGCCACTGCGTGTGAAGATTTGACGATGTACCGTGAATCCCTGCTCCCCGAGGCTGCCGAGGCGCTTGAACTCGCCAAAAAAGCCTACGAGAACCAGGAAACCAGTATGCTGGACCTCATTACCGCCCAAAAGAACTACAGAGAAACCAATATTGAGTACTACGACGCGTTGTGCAAGTACTGGACCTCCCTGACCCTTCTGGAAGGTAAGCTGCTCGACGGGTCGTTGGAAGATTCGTCCTTATAATTAAATAGTCCGTGGTTAGCCGCAACACTGACCACGGACTTCTTGGATCTAAAAACTAATTCGGGATCGTCACGACCTGACCGTCACGGCGGTTTCCGAGGCGTTCGTGTACGTCAATGTCTATGCTGTAGGAGATTCTTTGCACCGAAGCGTCGCACATGACCATGCCAAAGGAACCGGCATGACAGCTCCCGAAGAGGAAGTGCGAGTCATACCCTGCCCGGTCCTGACGGGGTAAACCGCCGCTCTGGCCACGAGCGCACGTCCGGCTGTTATCGTCATCAAATCCCGAATAGCAGCCCAAATCGTCGCCTGAAACGCTCACTTCGTAGCAGGAAGCGTTGATCCCCTTCTCGCCGACCAGGTACGTATTCGTCGTTCCGTCCCGAATTTCACCCATGTAGGTCTGGCTTTGGGAGTACATCACCCCCGTAATTTCTGCGGAGCAATCAGATCGCTTGAAAGTTCCATTGGCCACGGCCTCATAGGATGAACTGTACTGGTGCGTCTGAGGATTATCGTAGTCGCCCATACAGGACGCATAGTCCGACTTGGCGCGCTCGGTAATGCTCGTACTGTAGTTGCTTGCCGTTCCACTTGTACTTGGGTAATTCTTTGGCGAGCGGCGGGACGGGCAGTAAAGAAACGAGAGCGGAGTCTGGACCATAACGTCCGCCTTGGCCGTATTCTTCGTCGTGATGGAACCATCCGCCATAATACTATAAAGGGCAGTTTGCTCCATGTAGGGGAGGAGTTGGTATTCCCAGCTTCCCGGCTGCTTCGGCCCGGTTCCGAGGTCCGCATCTCCAACCCAGTAGCATCCCCAGCCAGCACTTGGGAAGTACTTCATCGCAGCTTCGAAGTTCATCGTCGCAAGACCCATCTGCTTCAGATTATTGGAACACTGCATTTGGCGGGCCGCCTCACGTGCCTGTTGAACGGCCGGCAAAAGAAGGCCTACCAACATCCCGATGATCGCGATGACAACGAGTAATTCAACGAGGGTAAATGCGGAGGTTTTACGCATTGCAGATCCTTTCCTAAACATAATCATGGCGAAGATGATGACATCAAAACCAATATATCTTATTTTATTATACGCAGGCCAAAATGCTTTGTCAAGTTAAAAGTTTAAAATCTGCTGAAAAAATCAAAATATTTAAAATCTCTTCTCACATACAGAACTCCATCACACGGTTCAACACGTCGTAACCATCGAGTTTCAGGCAGTCCTGCAGGCAGACCAGCGCGTCGTGACCTTCGGGCAGAAGCTCGTACTTGCGGCGGACGGAGCCGATGCAGAAGTCCATCCCGAGCGGGTTGGTCAGCGTGAGGAACGCGCTTTCCAGCGGCGTTTTGACCAGCTCACCGTTTGAGCGGCGCGGCGGGAGCATGACCGTGAAATTGCTCAGACCGACCGACGCGTGAAAGCCTTTGAAAGCTGGATCGTCGTGCATCATTTGCATCGTCTTGTACAAACGGGCAAAATTCCCCTCCGTGTCGGTCCCGATCGGCGCGACTCCCGGGTCGAAAATGCAGTCGGAGGTCGGGATCCCCGCCTCATGAGCTTTCTCTAGCATGGCACGCGCCGCATCGTAGGTTTCTTCAGCCGTATGGCAAGGAATATCCTCGCCGTTGACCCGGTTTTCCGTCACGAGCAGGATCGGGCGGAACGGGCAGATTTTGTAAAGCTCGAACATTTCGGTCCGCAGAGGGGAAATCGAGTTGAGGATCGGCATTCCGCGAGAAGAATCATAAACTTTCAGTGCCGCTTCGGCCATCGCCATGTCCGGCGTGTCGATCGAAATGGGAAGTGAAACGGCCGACTGCACGAGCTGGACCATCTCCGCGAGAAATTCGGCACTTCGCACGCCAACGTTCACGTCGATGTAAGCCGACTTTTCGGCCTGGAACTGAGCCAGCGCGCGGATCCCATCCAGGTCGTTCGCGTCAAAAAGTGCCTGCGTGGACGGCACGGAATCATTGATGGACTCACCGATGAGAGAAAAATTAGGAATCATAAAATCTCCTTGAAAAACGAATGAATAGTTAATGGTCCAAATCCCAATATTTTCGGTCGGTCTCATAAGGGTCGATCGGGTCGCCCTCTTTGTAATCAGGCGGTAGGACACCGTAGCGGACCATTTCCCGCGTGTACCACGGATTCGGATGGAACGGTTTCAGGCTGAAGTGAGTCCGCTCGTCCGTGATGTACTTCTGCGCCCGCTTGATGGCGGCCAAAATGATCTGGTAGTCCGGGTCATTTGTGTCCTTGAAAATGATTTCCGGGACCCACTTCCCGTTTTCGTCCTGCCGTTTGCAGCGCTGGAACCCTCCCGCCTCAGCCGCGAGCGGGCAGCGGATGAAATTCGACTTTTCCGGGAAGGAAAGGTTGAACGCCCACTGACTGCTGTACTTGGTCGACCCGCGGGAAATCGAGCGTGGAAGCGCCCGCGCCCGCTGCTGATCGTCCCACTTGTGGCACTGGACGCACCGGCGCTCGAACATTTCCACCATCGCCTTACGCTCTGGCCAGTCCACGTCCGGGTCGGGAACGCGACCGTAATCCAGGCTACGCTCCAGATTATACGGTGAGTACCCCCATACCATCGAGCCGCAAGCGTCCGCGGCGTACGTTCCTGCGTAGTTCGCGCCAACGTTGAGCCAGTACTGAACCGTTTTGAGTTCTTCCGGGGTCATGTTGACCCGGCGATTGCCTTCTTTATCCGGGTGGCCGCTTTCCATGAGTTGGAAGAGCGTACTCGCCTGGCTTCCGATCTCGTACGGCTCGAAATTGCTCATCGGGCGGTTCCGATTATCGCCGAACATTTGCCTACCACTTAACAAATTGTAAGAGTTGACGAAAACGCCCGTCCGCAGGTCGGAATCCAGGTTTACATTGCCGTCGCGCCGCGATTCGTTGTGGCACTCGAGGCAGTTCTTGTTCAAAATCGGCACGATGTCGCGGAAATAGTCGAAAACTTCCGGGATCCCGGCGATTTTTTCGGGCTTTGCCGGCGGCGTTTTCATGGCGGTCATGAGCTGGAGCCGGTCTTCCGCGGTCGGCGTCATCGTGCGATCCTCGTGGCAGCCGATGCAAATGTTCACCTCGCCCGGCATCAGGCTCGTGAAACTGTGCATCCGCTTCACCGCGTTTCCTTTCTCGTCCAGCGCGATGAAATAGACCGCCCGTTTCGCCGGCAGTTCCATGTAAGCCGAGCCGTCAGGATTGACGGGCACACGGCCCAGAATACGCGGGATCGCGAACGTCCCGCCGCTCGAAACGCTCATCATCCCGCCGTTATAGTGGACCGGGATCGGAGTCGCTTCCAGAACGAGCAGTTCTTTGACCGTCCCTTTCGGAACGTCCTTCATTTTGCGGCCCTCGTACAGATTCGCCATTGCGAAGACGCCGGTTTTCTGCGTCGGGTCGGTCGTATCGGCGATGATCTCCTCACGCGGCCGCTTGATGATCGGCTGAACGTCCGCGCACCAGCGGAACGGCTGCTCCTGGGCCGTTGGGAGCGTGTAGATCACCTGCTCGCGTCCTTCTTCATCCAGCACGACGATCGAAGTCTTTTTGACGCAAAGGAACGCCCCTTCACCAAAAGCCCAGGAGTCCGCGTGTTCGTTCCGAATCGAAATCGGCCGTACGGCGTCCGGATCGTCCGGGCCGTTTTTCGGGTCCACGAGCGTGATCGTACCGTAGTGCTCGCGCATTCCGTGACCGGGCGAGAACGTCGCGCAGACTTCGTACCGGTGGGAATCTTTCGGGTCGGAATTACCGGCGGAATCCCCGCTCGCCGCGCGTCTGTAAATCGGTTTCGCGCCGAGCATACAGATCCCCGGAGCCTGATTTCCGTAAAAGGCCTGATGCTTCGTCCCATCCGGATTGGTCGTCCAGAGGTGGTGGTAATGAACCTGCGAGCGGTCAATGTACTCCCAACGCATGTACAAAATCTGGCCGTTCGGCATCACCCACGGCGTGTTTTCCTGCTCGGGATTGGCTGAAATCGCGTGAATATTCTCCCCATTTGGGCCGCAGCGGTGGAGGTTCGCCACGCCCGTGAGCCAGCACTGGACCCAGCGTTTCGCACGGCTCGACGGGAACACGATGTCTCCGTTCGGCAGGTAGCACGGCTCAATGTCGTCCCAGTCCCCGGAGGTAATTTGGCGCAGGCCCGTCCCATCCAGATTGATCTCGTACAAGTTGTAGTGCTTCGTCCCGGCTTTCAGGTACGAGAAAATGCACTTCTGCGCGTCGTAATGGACCTGGGGGTCGCGAATGTTTCCATGGGGGTCCTCGAAAAGCGTCCGCACCTCACCCGTATCGAGATTCAGGATCCGCAGCGCGCCGCCGCCCCCAAGCGGGAACGGGAAATTATTCGTCTCGCAGGCATAGTAGCCGAAATTCGCGTACCAATGCCCGTCGTAACTCGCCTCGCGCTCGGCAAACAGGATTTCGTGTACTTCCTCCATGGGACCGCCGGGAGCGCGGAATTTCGCGAGCATATTCCCGACCTGATCGTCCGGGAGCGGCTCGTCTTTCTCGCGCAAGGCCAGGTAATCCCAAAACGACCAGCTCCCGTCGAAGAGACGCATTTTGATGAGGTTTTTTCCTTTTTTTACCAGCCCCGCCGGGATCGTGATGCGCATATTTTCGGGCCAGCCGTGATCAAGCTCCGAGTTCCATTTCGGGAAACCCGGTGGCCCCGGCACGACCCGTTTCGGTTCCAGAACCGTCCCGTTCACAGTCAGTTCCACCTGAGATGGTTCCGTCGGGTGACCATAACACGTCGCCACGACAAAATAAAGTGGAATGTCGTAGTCCTTCTGGGCCTCAAATTCGATCAGTGAGTAAAATGAACGGCCAGCCGCGTGCCAATCCCGCGTCGAATTATGCTGCCGATACCAATCCCGCGGACGGCTTTTCCCAACTACGTAATGCGAAATCGGTTCGTCTTTATCGAAAAAGTCCTCCCATTTGATAAAATGGCGGAATTCGGAGCAGTAACCATCCGCGTAACCAATCTGGAACAGAACATCCGGCTCGGTTGGAGTCTGCGCCTTCAGTAACCCGGAAAGCGCCAAACAAAAAAAGAGGAAACAGAACGTGAAAACCACTGACTGGAAAGAATGGGAAACGGAGATTAATTTTTTCATTTCAGGTTCCTCTCAGGAAGGCGGGAATAATGGGTAATATATGTAAAAACACGAATGGCAACCACAATTTCATTATACTAAAAAATCTTAAAAAGTCAAGGAAAGAAAAGGATTCAATCTTAAAAAAAGGAGAAAATTTGGAAATTTCAGAAAAGATTGCAGAAAAGCCTCTTTAATGCCATTTTTTCCATTCTTCCCGCGTCACGATCTTGAGCTTTCTATCCCGAACGGTGAAAATCACCGCACCCTCGCGGCCTGTATGAAAGACCTGTGCTCCTAATGAACGGTAGAGATTCGTCGTAAGTTTCTGTTCATTTCCGAACGATTCACAAATCACGAAATACTTCGGCTGGGACCAGAGACCAAATTCCCGAGTGGCACAAGTCTTTCCCCCATGGTGAGGAGCCTGAACGACGTCACAAGGAACTGGCGGGGCTGAAAGCACGTAACCCAGTCCCGGCGGAGCCAAATCGCCCGTAAGAAGAAATCGAACTCCCTGATATTCAACCAAAAGAACCAGAGAATTCGCGTTCGTTTTGTCAGGCTCTACGTCCAGACACGCCCGCGTTGGGTGAAGGACCGAAATTGTACACTCCTCCGTGACGGAAATCTTATCGCCCGCGACAAGCATTTCAATCGGAATTTTCTTTGCCGAAATCGACCGCGAAAGATTTTGGAGCATTTTGGCCGTCTGTTCTTCTGCTTCCACCAGTCTGATAGAGGCAGGCGAAAGGGCCATATTCCTGGAAAGTTTGGACTTGTTCAACGCCGTGTACATTTGCGGCGACATCATTATTTTCCCAACAGGAAAACGGTTCAAAATTCCTGGAACTGCGTTGTAGTGGTCCATATCCGGGTGAGAAATGACGATTGCATCAAGCCGACGTACACCCGAATTCCAGAGAAATTCTGAAATCGTTCTGGATGGATAGGCCGCTGGAGCAAACTGACCAGCGTCGTACAGGATCGTCTCACCATTGGGAAGCTGAAGCAAAATCGACAGCCCGTGCGAAACGGAAATGAACGAACATCGCAATTCTCCCTTCCGCGAAGTCCCGAATTGCATAAAAGGGATGAGCAGAAGAACCATCATGAAGAGGATCAGAGCGAATTTCCCTCGTGCACGACGCCGTAAAGCCGGGAATACGATCCAGAGTCCCAGGAGTGTATAGAGCAGAACGTTCCAGAAAGTTGGTGTTCCCCGCAGCCAGAGGCAATGCCCCGGAAGTGTACTTCCCCAGTGAATGATCGCTGCCATAAGTCCAAGAGATGTTGAGCACAGCCAGCCGAAAAAAGGGCCAAGGAACGGAACCGGCCCGAAAACCACGACTCCTGCGCCACTCATCATTCCAATCATCAGAGGGATCCAAAGGAGAATGTTCATAAAAATCCCAATGAACGCCGCCACGTGAAACGCCTTCACGACCAATGGAAGCAATACGACCGTCATCTGGAACGAGGCGTACATCAAATTTACGAAACCAAGCACCCATTTTCTCACCAAAACTTTGAGAATCGCCAACCTTGGCGCGTTCGGCACGAGAAGGTACTCCCACGCCGCTTCAACTTTTGGTTCATCCAGAAGGTTTGGAACGTTTGGAGTGTTTGAAATGTGGCTCAGTCGTGGGTCGTAAAGAGACGGCGTGACCATGAGCGTCGCTACCGCAAGAAACGAAAGCTGGGTCCCCGTTGAAAACAACGCGGTGGGATTCAGGATCAAAATCAGAATTCCCGCAGCAGCGAGTGAATTAATGTGGGAGTGATGGCGATTCAACAGATACGCAACCGTTACGATCGTCACGATGATTCCCGCGCGCAGAGCCGGTGGTCTGCCTCCGCTTACCAGCACATAAAGCCAAACACCCCAAAGTGTAATCACCACCGTGACGAATGGTTTTAGCCCCAACAGACGGCAAAACAGGAAAAAACCTCCTGCCAAAAGACCGACGTGTAAACCCGAAATGGCCAGAATGTGGATGGTACCGGTTTCAAGCATTTCATTCAGGTTTTCGTCAGAAACTTCTTCCCGGCAGCCAAGAATCAGAGCCGAAGCCATCGCCCGAGTTTCATCGTTCAGAAAACGATCCAACTGCTCGTACGCTTTGGCACGAAGCGTCTCAACGGTCCGCAGAATTCCCCAAACGCTCGGTTGGCGTATGATTTTCACATTTGCGGGAGATGGAACCCTCATGACCGACAGAATTCTTTGTTGACGGTAATAAACTTTCGGGGAAAAAGCGTAGGGGTTCATCGCCTCCGAAATCCCCGTAAGCAAACCATTCACACGTACAACGTCACCTGTGTGCGCATCATTCAGACGCCCAACCGAACGAACGAGCAATTTTCCTGAAGCCTTTTCCCAACCTTTTGTTGTCCGACGGGCATAAATACGAAGCGTGAATACCGTCACAAATTCCTTGTCAGGGTCGTCCGACTGAAGAAACATTCCACTCTGGGGTTTTGAAAATTGCGGAGGGCTCAAGATCTTTCCTTCTATGGACTCGATCGAAAACGGGTCCTGAACACACCTCGCGATTTCGTTCGACTGATAAAAATTCCAGTACACTTGGTGGTATATTCCCGCAAGAGAAGCGATGGCAGAAAGGATAAGCAAATAGCGCGGAATTTCGTTCCTGAAAAACTTTGCAAGAAGTCCGAAGCACACCAGCAGGATTCCAAACCAGAACCAGACACCAAAACCCAGAGCGTTACCCGGCGTTTCAGACGAAAAAAGAATTGAATCGGCAAGAATACCCGTCACGATCATTCCCAAAACAGGAATCAGCGGCTGGTAGTCACGAAAGTTCTTTCCGGCCTGAATATCGGGTTTTGAGAGATTTTCCATTGTAATCCTGGCGGAGGGTGGGCGATGGTGAACGGTCAGGTAACCTCTTAACGTGAAAAAACCTCTCCGACTGTACAGCCGAAGAGGTTTTCGTGGTCGAATTTAACTCAGTCTCACTTGACGCAGGAGTCTTTCAGGCCTTTCAGCGGGCGAATCTTGATTTTGCTGGAAGCCGGTTTGGCCGGAATGTCACGGAATTCACCTTTTTTGAAGGGGTTCTCGACGTGTTTCTGGGCTTTCTTGGCCGGGACAGTTTTCTTCTCAATCTTCAGCAGACCAGGAAGAATGAAAGATCCAGCGCCTTTCGAGGCAACGCTCTTGCGAATCTGATCGGCCAGAGCATCAATGACACTGGCGACCTGTTTTTTGGTCAGGCCGGTGGCTTCCGCGACAGCGGACTGAATTTCGGACTTCGTCATCGGTTTGACGGGTGCGGGGGCTGCTTTTTTAGCCATGGTTTGAATCCCTCCTTGGGATGAAAAAATGGAAACAGGAAAAAAATAAATGGGAAAGGAAAATTGATTTCAGTCGGGGAATTTCCCGTCGAAAACAAACCAGATCCTTTTCTTAATTATGATTAAATCGTTTTTTTCGAAAAAAAACAAGTGGGATTATGGCAAAAAAGCCCAAAAAATCGAAAAAAAGTGAAAAAAAATGAAAAAAATTTACGTTTTGGCCCCATTTTTCAGAGGTTTTGAGAATTTTAAGCTCAAAATCCCCGAAAAAACCCACCTAAATTCATTTCACTTCCTCAACAATTAACCCACTTCCTTCGAGCATTTGAAGAAGATGTTCGTATTGAAGCCGGGCATCTTCCGCGACGCGAACACGCAGGATCGGTTTCCAATATACACCCCGGCCAGCGTCTCCCCAGTGATTGATCTGGGTTCCAATTTCCTTCGCGAGACGTTTCACCGTGGGAATCGGTTTCCCGATCATAATCGTCACTGCGTCCGTCCCGGGCGTGGCGCTCAAAATGATTCGATCTTTCCGGCACTCCATCGGAACCGGGCGAGTCAGAGAGGTCATATTGGGACGGTAATTTGCCAATGCCCAGTTTTGTCCTTCCATATCCGCGACACTCTGAACATCGGGACCACCCGGAGCTTGGGGCGGCATCTGACCGGCTTGGCCCGAAACGGGACCTTGATCTCCGTTCATTCCCATTGTTTGGCTGCCCGTGCTGTCCGTTCCGGCCGCGTATTCCTGAGCTGTTTTTCCGCCCTGAATTCTGGAATCCTTTTCATTTTGCCCAGTTGAAGGAGTTTCTTCAGAGGAATCCCCTTCACTTTGGGTAGCGGCAGCCCAAAGGGATAAATCGTTGGCCGCTGCAGTCGTTGCGTTCGGAACACGCTGAACGTCTTCCCCACTGCCCGGCTGTAGGTTCATATTACCTCCATTCGAGCCAAACGCTCCGCTGGTTGGAGCCGATTTAGGACCCCCTGCCAACCCACCGGTTCCAGTTCCTTGAGGCATCCCATTGGGAACAGAGCCTCCGTTTCCTTTTCGCAGTGACGCTCCTTGAGCAGCCTGTTCCGCAGAACGCCGCAGTGTACGCGCCAAACGACTGTTTTGGTCAAGTTGAACAGCCTGCCCTCCCTGATTGTTCGGGTGGTACACGACACTTCCCCCAGAACCTCCAGAGGTTTGCGGAAGTGTCGGCGCCATGGCCGCGATTTGGCGCTGGCGCACACGAGCCTCCGCAATCGCATTAGCCATTTCTCCTTTCAACACTTCATCATTCGGCGGATATGCCACAGGAAGCGAATCTTCTACTAGTTCGTATCCGAACTCAGACTTCCACGACTGCAGCGCCTGCTTCACCATATAGAGGTAAAGAATTCCTTCCGGGCGCACGATGATAAGCGGGTATGGTTCCTGTTCCCCATCAGGCGTTTCCTGAAAGATGCCGTTTCTGAGTAAATATTGCCGTTTGGCCATCAGTGCCATTTCGAGAGGGTTTTCCATCGAAAGTACACCCTCAAAATCACCCGCGCCAAGTCGTACTTTTTCGGGCATTAACCATGCCCCGTCTTTGCGACATTCGATGTACATCGGGTAACGTCTTGTCCCGTTCGGACCTTCATGCGGCAGAATCGCATAAGAACCATTCTGATTTTTAGCCGTATTTTCGGCTTTTTCAAGCTCCTTTTTTAAGTCTTCGAGCCTCTTCTTGCCTTCCGCCAGTTCTTTTTTCAAATCTTCCGCGGAAAGGGTTTCGTGCTCTTTCTCAAGACGAATCAGCGCTTCACGCAAGTTTTTCAATTGTTGTACAAGCTCGTTTCGTTTTTCCTGTGTGGTACTCAGCGCGATCCGAGCCTGCTGCGTTTCCTTTTCAAGCTGGGCACGTACGTTTTGAAGCTCCTCGTTGCGCCACTGTTCCAATTCGTTTCGGCTTTTGAGTTTCTTGATCGTGCTTTCCAGTTCCTCGCGTGAGGGGCCTGCAACTGGCTGTTCCGGTTCATTATCGGTTTCCTGTTCAGTTTCCGTCTCAGCTTTCGCAATGGCAGAATTACTGTCCTCCGAAAACATTCGCTCCGCACTGATTTGAGCCTGCCGGGCGATGATGAGCAAAATAGCAATAAGCGCCCCCATCGTGCAGAGCAAGACCGCAAGAAACGGGAAAAGCGAAACCGGATTTCCACCGGTCCCGGCGCGTCGGTTGGAGGAATAATTACTCATGGATTGGTTGCTTAATGCTTCTTCGCCGCCTTCACTTCATTGAGCCATGTATTTAAAACCGTCACTGCTGCCGCAAGCTGGGAAACCGTGTGCTCAAAATCCCGGGCTCCCTGAAGGGTGGAAAGGTTCTGCGTAAGCACATTTTCCATTCGGACGATTTTTTCGCTCCCTTCGGCGATTTTAGCAGTGGCTTCGCTCATTTCCTTCACTGCGGAAGCAACTGCGTTGAGCTGGGAAACCGTCTGCGCGAACTGCGCAAGCCTCTGCCCATTTTCCGCAAGAGCTGAATTACAAAGGCTGAAGTATTCGTTATTCTTGTTCATGCAGGCCTGCAGCGTATCACACTGACGCTGAACGGCGTTTTGAACGTCTTTTAGTTCTGCAACGTGGCTCTTCCATTGGATCCCGATCGTTTTTTGAAGCTGGGACTCAATTTCAGCCGAAATTTCGCGGGAAAGTCCCTGACACGTCTGCGCAACAAAATGGGAAACCCCTTGAGTGAACGCTTCCTCCACAACTTTTCCCATTTGTGTACCAACCGCTTCAAGACGGCGTGTCCATTCTGTTTCGACTTTCCTGAATGAATTTTCCCACATTTCAGTCTGGCTTTGTGACTGCTTCTCCATCTGGGAAATCAGGCGCATTCCCTGCGTACGAACAGCCTCAACCATGCCATCTTCGGCTTTGGAAAATTCCTCGAACCGGCCGGCAAGCTCCCGATTCGTCTGAACGTCCACTGCGTCCAGAAGACGATGTTCAAGTTTATCAACGTAGAACTGGAAGAACATCAAAACGATTGAAAAACTCAGTGCCAGGGCCGTCGTATCGAAGGCAAAACTCAAATCCGAAATCATTTTCGGAAGCGTTTGTTCCGTATCGGAGAGATTTCCACCCAAACCTCCAATCGCGAGTGTGATCCCCATGACCGTCCCGAGGAAACCGAGGATCGGGATCGCCCAAATAATGACCCGGATAAACGCGTAACTCTGCGCCATCCGTGCCGCGTCGAGGTCGGAAAGGTACTTCATCTCGTCCGTAAAACCACGAGCGGAATGGTTCCGAATGATGAAATCGAGCGATGCCTTCAAACGCTGAATAAAATACCCGGACCTAACTTTCGCGGGGATTTCGTCCAATTTCTCGACCATAACTACTGCGTCATCCGGCTGAAAAAAACCGTTTTTCGGCGCACTAAAAAACGTGTCGGGAGATTGCTCCTGACGCCTGACCCAGTAGGCCTGAAAACGAATGTCCCAAAATTTGAACGCCAGTGCCGCGAAACCGATAAAAAACATCAAAATCTCGACGAACGGGATCGTCAGTATTTCACCAGTCGGCGAGATGAAATAGTGCAGAATAGCCTGGACCTGAAGGACCTGAGCCTTGATTAACCCGTAGAAAACCGCTGTGGCCGCTGCGCCCCATAAAATGGGAGATGTCATGATTTTGGAAAACGCGTTTTTCGATTCGGACCCGTTCATTTTTCGCTCCTGAAAATCTGTCTTAACGTCATATAATTCAATTCAGGGATTTTAACACAAACCAAAACAGGAGTCAAGAGCAAAAAATCTAAAGAAAAACGGCCGCTGAATTCAGATTTCAACGACCGTCAAAAAATTCAGAGAGAGTCAGTCCCAATAATCAAATGACCCCTTTGGTGCTTGGAATGTCCCGGAGTCTCGGGTCCATCTCGACCGCCATACGGATCGCACGGGCAGCACATTTGAAAATTCCTTCCGCAATGTGGTGGCTGTTCTGGCCATACTTCACGTTGATGTGCAGATTGCAAAGAGCGGCACAGGAAAAACCGTGCCAGAAGTCCCGAACCAGTTCCGTGTCAAAGTCACCCACTTTCGGCGTGGGAAATTCCGCATTGAAGACAAAGTACGGCCGGCCGCCAAAATCGACAGCGATTTCGACAAGCGTTTCGTCCATCGGGAGCAGGAAGAACCCATAACGTCGAATTCCCGCTTTATTTCCCAACGCCTTGCGCATGGTTTCACCCAGAACGATCCCTACATCCTCCGTGAGGTGGTGGAAATCGACCTGGATGTCACCCTTGGCCTTTAAATTAATATCCATCGCCGAGTGCTTGGCCAGGAGCGTCAGCATGTGTTCCAAAAAACCAACTTTCAAATCCAGCCGCGACTTGCCCGTCCCGTCCAGATTCAGAGTCATTTGGATTTGCGTCTCGTTCGTATTACGTTCAATTTCAGCTTTGCGCAATTCAGTCATTTTGGTTCCTTTTGAATGATTCAGAAGGGCAGCGTTGATTTTACTCAAAATTCCCAGTGATATTCTCGGGCGTTTCTATTGCGCCTTTCGTAGTTTCCGCGTCCAATCCTGCCGGTTCAGCAGACTGAGCCGCCGGGGCAGGAGCCGGAGCCTGATTTTCTGCCGGAGCCGTCTGCGTTGCCGCAGGGGCCTCAGGAGTTTCATCAGGAACCGCGTCGAGGTTCATCTTCCCGTTTTCGTCGAACAGTTTGGCGTAAATCGGCAGATGGCGGTAATAAACTTCCAACATATAAATACTCAGGCACGTCATATAAAGACGCCCCCCCTGATCGTCTGCGAAACGGTCCGAATCCGGGTTCCAGCTTCCTTTTTCAGGGCCAGTTTTCACTTGATGGGAAGGAAGTTCCTGACGCATGATCGCGTTCCAGTCCTTCCACCAGTGCCCCTCTTTGTGGTGCATCGCCTGAGTCGCGTAGTACCACTTGTAAACGTCCGTTTCTCCCTTGAAACTCACCGGCTCGGTCAGAACCCTCGTCAGAGCCTTTTCCATACGCGGGTCATTCTGTTCCCAACCAAGATATTGACGGCATAATATTCCCTCGGCAGTCATCGTCATACTTGGATACGTTTCTTCCAGAGTGTAACGGTAGTAGGTCAAATCATTGGCCGCACTGTTTGCGTCAAGGTAACGTGTAATCCCGTCCAGTGTTTCCTGTGGAACTTCCAGCCCTGCCATACGTGCGCTTTGGAGCGCCATCAGGACCCAGCCGGTTACGGAAAGGTCAGACATTTCGTCCTTTTGTGTCGTGTACCGCCACGCACCATCGGTATGCTGTGTGCTCACAAGGAATGCGACCGCCTTCTCGGCAGGTTTACGGTATCTGGGTTCTTTTGTCATTCCATACAATTCACAAAGGGCGATCGTAGCCTGCGAATGTGTATAAAACGGGTGATTGTACATTCCATCCTGCGGGAAAAACTGGCCATCCGGGCCCTGCTGCTTGAGGAGCCAGTTCCACCCTGTTGCAACGACCTGACGATACTTGCCAATGTCCTTGATTTCTTTCATTTTGCGTTCGTAACGCTTTTTGGACTTTCGGTCTTTTTCCTCAATTTTGGGCGGATGCTGCGTATAACCCGCTCCCTGGAACGCCAGAAGAGCCATGGCCGTCGCGGCAATACGATTCTGGCAATCATCGAGACCTCCTGAATACGGGCCTTCCAAACTCCACGAACCGCTGTTCGGGCCTTTCTTTTCCTGCTGTTTCACGAGCCACTGAAGGCCAAGCTCCACTGCGTCTTCGGTCGATTTCGTTCCCCCGTATTTTCCGAGCAGACCTTTTCGCCCGCCTGGGTTTCGTCCGTCAAAACGTGCGCCTACAGGCGCTTCTTTTAATCTGGCAGCAAGAGTTCCATCCTCTGATTCCGGCGCGGATTCCGGCTCAAGCATCGGGTCTTCCACCGGATTGTCCTCTTCGGCCATTTCGGAAACTTCCGGTTCCTCTGTCGGAGAAGCTGTTTCCGTTTCAAGCTCCTGCTGAACACCGACTTCCTCGTTCCAGATTTCCTCTTCCTCCTGGACTTCTTCCTCCTCCATCTCGACAACACACTCGATGACGATTGGCTTCGGTTTTGGCGGTACAGCAGAGAAAATCAGAGCGCCAATGAGGATCAGAATGACGTGACCAATTGTCGAAAGGAACCACGGCGGAGCACCCTTCGCGATTTTATCGGTCAGTTCCTCCTCTTCCTCCTCCTGCTCTTCCCGAACATGAATCTCTTCCGCGAGATATTCGTCCTGAACGGGCAAATACTCATTCGTGTCCACCTGACTGATTTCCGCCGCGAGGGAAGCAGCCTCCTCGGAAATTTCTTTCGGCTCTTCCACTTGAGAAACTGGAACCGGTTTCAAGCCCGAAGTTTTCTTCTGGGACGTGAGCGGGGTATTGGCCGGGACAACCGATGGCTTGAGCGGCTGCGGCCGAAGTGACTGCGGCTTCACCGGCTGCGGCTTAAGCGGCTGCGGTTTGAGCGGCTGTGGTTTGAGCGGCTGTGGTTTCAGTGACTGGGGCTTGAGCGGCTGTGGTTTAAGCGGGCGTTGTTTCGGATTTTCAGGTGTAGCCATAATACTGGGGAAAAGACGCATCCAGCGCCGTTAAAACAGGAAACTTAAGGGATTACACTTCAACGACGGCAAACGCACCGTCCTCGAAGTTAAAACCACGCGTTAAACCCGGTCCCGCCGAGCTGATCGTGGAAATTCAGCAGGATACGCGAGGTGTGGAAGAAAACCGGAGCCGCGAAGCAAATAGAATCAATGCGGTCCAGAATTCCACCATGCCCAACGACCAGTGTACCGTAATCTCGCACACCCCGGTCGCGTTTGATTGCCGAAAGGGTCAGCGAGCCCCCTGAGGCCATGAGTGCGATCAGCATCGCGGAAAGGCCATCAGCCCAGGCCGGGAATGGAGTCATAGGACTCGCCAGTGTGCCGACGAAAAGGGTTCCAACCATTCCAAAACAAAGCCCTTCCCACGTTTTTGAAGTATTCACGTTCGGCGCGATTGGATGCGGATTGGTGAAAAAAGCCTTCGTCAGGAATGGGAAAAGTTCGGAAAGCTGAGTCATCAGGAGGAAAAAAAGGAGGAGGCCAGCCTTGGCACTCGAACTGTTTTCCGGAAGTTTAAGCGTCAGCAATGCCGGCGCGAAACTGAGCGAATAAACACAAATCAGAAGGGAAACACTGATTTGGGTGATACGCGTCAGGTAAAATTTTGTGTCTCCGAACATCGCGATGATGATCGGAATAAGAAGAAAAATGACCGACGGGATAAGCACGGAATACACGTCATACCACTCAAGCCAAACAAAAATGTACTGAAGCGGAACACAAAAAAAGAAAAGAAGGAAAAGCGCACGGTGATCCGCCTGGCGTGTGGGGATCAGCGTAATGAACTCTCGCATCGCCCAAAACGACATGGCCCCGAACAGAAAGATGACGAACCCGGTACTCAAATACCACGCAAAGGCCACAAAAACAAAAAGTGCCCACCAACTGTTCACACGTGAGCAGAATTTATCAAGCCTCAAGGGGTCGATCGAGGAGTTCTTCTGATTCTTCAGAATCGTTGTCGTGAGGGAAATAATCCCCAAAACGATCAGAACTCCAATGAAAAAAATGAACGTATAATCCATTATTCTAAAAGTTGAGCGTGATGGCTGGAGTCACAAAACACTCGATACGAAAAGTCGATTCCGTACTTCACACTCTTTTCTTTAGGTCTAAAATTGCCTGCCGTGCGCGGTCCAGGAAGTCCTGCCTCTTCTCGTTCTTTTCCAGCCACAGCGGATTTCCAAATGTTACATGGCTCAGGAGCGGAACAGGAAGGTATGTCCCACGCGGAAGGATACGATTCATGTTGTCAATATAAATCGGGATCAGTTCCAGTTCAGGGCGTTTCTTGCACATATAGTACAGTCCGCTCTTGAACTCCGCCATTTGTCCGGATGATTGCCGCCCGCCTTCCGGGAAAATAATAATGGAGTACTGATTCCCCATTTCCCGAAGCATTTCATCCACTGGATTGTTGTGAACTTTCACATTTTGCCGTTCCAGCAGGATACAATTAAAAAGCCTCTTCGCGATGTAGGGACGCAGTATTCCACTGCCCCAGTAGTCCTTCGCAGCAACAGGGCGTATAACTTTGCGGACATAATCCGGCATGGCGGACCAAATCACCAGCATATCGAGGTGACTCGTATGATTCGCATAATAGACTCTCTGGCACGTGTCTGGCTGGGAGTACCAACTTGAGGTAGCGCCACTCAAAAACCGGGAAAGACCTGAAAACACAGCACGACCTATCACCGCATCAATCGAAAAACATCGATGCGGCGGAATGGCTGACTGCTGCTCGCTTTCAGCTTGAGGGTTTTGCGTCTTTTCAGGTTCCTGGGCTGCCTCTGGCATGACAAAGAGAGCAAATAAAAAAAAGGGAATGAAGTCACCTGATTCAACGAAGTTTTGCTCAGGATTTTCTTCAAAAAATACTCAATTTTATTTTACCCTTTTTGCAAATTTTAACAAGCCCTAATGTTCTCTTTTTCTTGATTTTTTTGAAATTTTTATTAAAATATCAGGAAATGAGTAAACTCAGCTTCCTCGCGATCCAGCCAACCAACAGAACCGTTGAGGTCAAAACCGTGATTTCCAGCCACTGAATAAGCGTAAGCGGTACAGTACGGAAAAAAACTCCAACAGCCGGAATCTGAACCAGCACGATCTGCGTCAATGTAATCAGGAAAATGATCGTCAAAAAACCTCTGCACTTCAGCAGATCGCAGAATGCGGATTCATGCCCCGAAAGAGAGCGGCAGTTAAATTTATGCCAGAACTGGAACATGACCAGCATCGTAAAGAAAATCGTGAGAGATTCAAGGCTTTGAACATCAAAACTGCCATCGGCGCCTTTCGTGACGAACCACCCACCAAAGAGGGACGCAAAGAGGATGGACGTCTGAAAAACGCTCACAATTCCTATGTTCAGCAGCATTTCTGATGTGATGATACTTGCGCTGCGTTGGATGGGCGGTTGATCCAATACATTCGCCCGAGGCGGTTGTGTGGAATAAGCGATTGCCGCAAAAGTGTCCATGATGATGTTGATCCAAAGAAGTTGCGTGACCGTAAGCGGAAGCGGAACTCCAACGCAAGGGCCGATCACCGCACAAAGGAGCGCCGCAGCGTTCACGCTCAGCTGGAACTGAAGGAAGCGCTGAATGTTCTGGTAGAGCGTGCGGCCCCAGCGGACTCCTGTCACGATGTTCGTAAAATCATCGCTCATCAGCACGATGTCGCTCGCCTCTTTTGCGACTTCGGTCCCGGTTTTTCCCATGGCAAGACCAACGTCGGCAAATTTTAGCGCGGGCGCGTCGTTTGTACCGTCGCCGGTCATCGCCACGACTTCGCCATCCTCGTGGAGCGCCTTGACCAGCCGCAGTTTATCCGAGGGCGTGGAACGGGCCAAAACTCGCAGAGCCTTGGCCTTTTCGGGAAGTTCTTCGTCCGGGATCGCGTTAAATTCCTCGGAAGTCATGACCAGTTCCGATTCCGATCCGGAGTAGATCCCTGCGTCGCGAGCAATCGCCCGGGCGGTAGGAAGCGCGTCGCCTGTAACCATTTTCACCACGATCCCGGCCTTCTGGCAGTGCGCCACCGCATCAGGGACCTCTGCGCGCAGCGGATCAGCGATCCCCAGGATCCCTGTCAGGGTAAACTCCTTGTAAGGTTCATCTTCGATCAAAATGCCAAGGGGCACACCATTTTCGGGGAAATATCCTTCCGCAAAGGCCAGTATCCGCAGACCACGCGATGAGGCTTCCGCGACCAGATTTTCGAGTTTCGCCCGAACTTCCGGAGTGAGAGGCTGAACCGTTCCATCGTTCAGAATCTTCGAGCAACGGAGCAGGATCCGCTCGGGGGCTCCCTTCAGAAAGATGAGTGAGTTTCCATTTTCCAGGACTTTCACCGCCGACATTTTGCGCTGGGAATTATGCCCAAGTACTTCCTGGACCTGGGCCTGAAGTCGAACTGGTCCGTAAGCGGTCCCCAACCGATCGAGGAATTTTAAAAACGCACATTCCGTCGGGTTTCCGATCCCGCTGACTATTCGCGAGCCATCAGGAGCGGTTTCCACGTGTAGGTCCGCGCTCGAATTGACGCAGATCCCCTGAACGAGTCGGTCCCAATTCGGGTTTTGGGGGAGTTTTTCCAGCTCGTGCGCTGTCGAAAATTCTGTCGTGCCCATCACTCCCCATACGGGAGACATTTGATTTTGGGTCAGCGTCCCGGTTTTATCCGTGCAAATGACCGTCGCGGAACCGATGGTTTCCGAAGCGACGAGTTTACGGACGAGGCAGTTTTCCCGGGCCATTTTCATCATATTCAGCGCGAGCGAAACGGTGACCATCATCGGAAGCCCCTCCGGAACCGCCACGACGATGATCGTGACTGCCACGACGAACGAAAGCAGAACGTCCTGCAAGAGATTTAGCCCGCTCTGAAATTCTGGCTCGCCCGGTGCCGAGGTGACCATCGCGCAGATCCCGAGCAGAAGCACGAACGAAACCGCTGCCATCGGGATGAAACAAAGGAATCTTTTCCAAAGCGCATCCATTTCCAGGTCCATGCTCTGAAAAAACGGTTTGAGGAGAAACCGGACCGAAAGGAAACCCAAAACCAACGCGCCAAGAATCACGAGCGCAAGCTGGTGATTCAAGCCGTTCGTGTTCAGCAGAGTGGAAACCATTCCTTCTTCATGAATCGCTGAAATAGCGGCTTGAACGCTCATCACGGTGAAGATCAGCAGAGCGCCGGCGACTCCTACCGCGCTGATCGTTTTGGCCAGACGTGTCAGTTTTTGGGTCAAAGGCGTTTCGCTCTCGTAGGAATCCTCCGCCAGAGCCGAGGCGATTTTGCCCATTTGCGTCGCGTCTCCGACGGCCGTCACCCGGAGCCAGCCGGAACCATCCGCGACCATCGTCCCGCGGGCGGCAAAGGAGGGGTTGGAAAGCTGATTGATGGTTTTGAGTTGCCCGGCGTCTTCGAGGTCTACGTCTTCGAAAAAGACCTTTTTACTCACTGGCAGAGACTCGCCCGTCATCATCGACTGCTCGATTTTCAGGTTGGAAACATCGAGGAACACGCCGTCTGCCGGGATTTTATCCCCAATCGTGAGCTTGATCACGTCACCGACCACGATCTCGCCGATGTGCAGTTCCGTGAGCGGGCCATTTCTGAGGGCTTTGACCGTAATGTCGTCCTTCACTTTGTTCAGGAGCTCGAATTCCCGAGCGCTCTTTCGTTCGGAGAAAAAACCGACGAGCGTCGCCAGCCCAATCGCAATGAATATCCCGATCGTATCGAGAAAACTCGCGTCCGGACTGTGCAAAACCCACTTTTCGATCGAGGCGATCGCCAACGCCAGAACCGCCGAAACCATCAGGATCAAAATGGTAGGATCCTCGAATTTCTCGAACAACTCTTTCCACCACGGTTTGCGTTTTGGCGGAGTAAGCTCATTTCGGCCAAACTTTTTCCGCAGAGCCTGGACCTGATCGTCGGTCAGACCTTCCGCTGCACTTAATTCTTTTTGATCGTAAAACCATTTAGCCATTTGAGGATTCCTTTTTATGTTGAAACTACAAAGACATTAATCAAAATTTAAAAGAGCATCTCAAGGATCCCGACGGCCAGTAACGTGACGCTGATCACCGAGTTCACATTGAAAAAAGCGACATTCACCCTCTTCGGGTCGTTCGGATCGACGATCCAATGCTCGTAAAAAAGGAGGGCGGAAATAAAGGCCGTGCCCGCAAACCACAAAATCCCGAACGGGGGGAAAAGCCACCCCAGAACGAAAAGGGGGATCGGGACGGAAAAATGGCAAACTGCCGCGATCCTTAAAGCGTTCCTGACGCCGAATCGGCCCGGAATGCTGTGGACCCCCGCCTCCCGGTCGAAGTCGGCGTCCATCGTCGCGTAAATCACGTCAAACCCGGCCGACCAGAAGCAGACCGCCAGGGCCAAAACCACCGGGGAAAGCTCCGCCAACGTGACAGTCAGGGGCTCTCCTGCCCGCCATAGTTGGAAATTCTGGATCAGGACCGCGCCGCGAATCGCCACCCACGCAGCCATCGGGGCGAGCATCAGAGCCGTTCCAAGCCAGAAATGCACGTAATTCGTGAATCGTTTGGCCAGACTGTAGCCGAGCAGAAAAAGCAAAACCGGGACGGACGCCGCGACCGGGATCGGATTCATCGGCAAAAACAGGCAGGTGGACGCGATGAATCCCGCGCAGCAGACCAGCGTAAAGGCGGTGACCTGCGCGACGCTCAGCTTCCCGGCAGGAATATGGCGTCCTGCGGTCCGGGGGTTTTGCGCGTCGATTTTCCGGTCCGCCAGCCGATTGAACGCCATGGCTGCACTGCGGGCGAAGACCATACAGAGCAAAATTCCCAAAAGTTCCTGCCAACGGAACGGAACGACCGGCGCACCTGAAATCTCAGGGTGGAAATTGGCGTACCAGGCCATAATTGCTGAAAGAAGCGCAAATGGAAGCGCGAAAATCGTGTGGCTGAACCGAATCAGCTCCAAATATTTTCGAATCATCTTAATGAATGGTTTAAATCAGGAATCAAAGGTTTGGTTTCATTATACACGATTCACGATTAAATGCAAGAGGGTGCAGGAAAGGAAAAATCACGATCTTTTCTTGCATCGTTCTTTCCCCCTCTCTTGACAAAATATCCGTTTTATACTAAAATGAAGTTTCCTGAATTTATTACCCGTTTTAACCCCTTTTAAGGACTGGAAAATCCATGTTTGAAAAACTTCTTCAGGAAGCCAAAGACGCATTTCAGAAAAACTTTCACCGCGATCCGAAATGGATCGTGACCGCTCCGGGGCGTGTAAACGTCATCGGCGAACACACTGATTACAACGAGGGCTTCGTTTTCCCGATGGCCATCGAGCGGAATGTCATCATCTGTGCGGCTCCCGCTGGGCCGGAAGACAAAATCCCCTCGGGAATGGCTAAAATCTTCTCGACTGCCAAAAGAAACCCAGCGCTGGTGAAGGTTTCCGGAGAAATTCATCCCGGCCCACGCGTCGATTGGTTTGAGTACGTGCAGGGCGTCATCGCCGGCTGCCTCGCTGAAAACCCCTCCGTCGAAATTGGCCCGTTCGTGGCAACGATTCACTCGAACGTCCCGCTAGGAGGCGCTCTTTCCAGTTCAGCCGCTCTTGAAGTCGCGACCGCAACCCTCCTCGAAGCGATTTCCGGCGTAAGCATGGACCCGGTTCGCAAGGCGCTCATCTGTCAGCAAGCCGAACACGAATACGCGAATATGCCGTGCGGAATCATGGACCAGTTCATTTCCGCGATGGGCGAAAAAGACCACATTATGCTGCTCGACTGCCGCGATTATTCCACGAAACTCGTTCCGTTCACCTTACCGGACTTGAGTATTTTGATCATTAACTCCAACAAAAAGCACAAACTGACTGGCAGTGAGTACCCTGAACGCCGCGCTGCGTGCTTCGATTCGGCCAAAATCCTCGGAGTCAAGACACTCCGCGAGGTCACAATGGAACAGTTGGAAGCCAATAAAGAAAAACTCACAGATGTACAGTACCGTCGTACCCGTCACGTAATAAGCGAGATCAAGCGCACGACCGACGCCGTGGCGGCAATCGAAGCCGGGAATTACGAGCTCGTGGGCCAGCTGATGTACGAAAGCCACGCCTCTATGCGTGACGATTTTGAAATCACCACCAGAGAAATTGACATTTTGGTCCAAGAAGCCCAAAA
The DNA here is from genome assembly GCA_017454585.1 of Thermoguttaceae bacterium. The sequence continues at coordinate 36,462 of JAFTCU010000266.1, forward strand.
AATCGGTCTGGCGGGTGGCGTTTACGGTTCCAGAATGACCGGCGGCGGTTTTGGCGGTTGTACCGTTTCGCTCATCCGGACGAGCAAAATGGATTCCATCATGGAAACCATCCGCAAGAATTATAAAGCGCAGACCGGTATCGACCCAGACCTGTTCGTGACCCGGCCCGCTGCAGGCGCACGAATCCTGCAAAAGTAAAAAAATGAAATCTTCCCTTTTTCCTGAAATTCCCGAGGGGAGGGGTTGAAATTTTTTTCTGCTTCATGTATGATTAAGATTCAATCCTTTCCCGTTTTCACTCATAAATCCGAGGAAAAACCATGCCTGCCTATGATTCCATCGAGTATTTTACCACAAACCTTCCTTCTGCCGACGGTGATTTTGTCTGGTCGCTTCCTGATTTTCCCAACGTGACCGTTGAACGGAAAATCTTCCGGGGCGGCCCGTCTGACGGCGTGGAGCTTTTCGTTCTTTCCAACGGCTCGCTTTCCGTGTACGTCATGCCGACGCGCGGGATGGGAATCTGGAAGGTCGAGGTCAACCAGGGAAACGATTCCGTGCGCGTGGGCTGGAAGTCGCCCGTCCCGTTCCCGGTCAACCCGAGAAACGTTCCGCTCGATCAGCCCGACGGTTTGGGCTGGCTCCGCGGCTTTAACGAATTCGTCGCCCGCTGCGGGCTGGAATCGAACGGCGCGCCCGAGTTCAATGCGAACGGAACGCTCCGGTTTGGCCTTCACGGCCGCATTCAAAACACGCCGGCGTTCAGCGTTCGCCTGGAAGCGGATACAGAGAAAAAGGAACTCAGACTGACCGGACGAATGTTCGAGGGTCGGCTTTTCTTCAACACGCTGGAACTGGAAAGTACGCTGACTGTTCCGTTCGAAGGCGCCACGTTCCGCGTTGATGACGTGGTGAAAAATCAGGCGGCGCGTCCGGCCGAAATCGAACTTTTGTACCACGTGAACACGGGAAACCCCGTGGCGAACGGCGGCGCAAGGATGGAAATTCCGTTTGAGCGTCTGGTTCCTCGCTGCCCGTGGGCGGCCAAAAATCTGGAAACCGTCGCAGAGCTTCACGCCCCGGTCACCGGCGAGCCGGAAATGTGCTACTACTACGAGCTGGCGGCCGACGCTGACGGAAACACGCAGACGTTTTTGCGGAACGCTGCCGGCGATTTCGGCGTCACGCTCGCGTTCAGCCGGAAGGAATTCCCGTTCTTCTGCCAGTGGAAGGCCCAGCACGCTGCCCAGGACGGCTACGTCACCGGGATGGAACCGTGCATCAACTTCCCCAATTCCCGCGCCTTTGAGCACGCTCACGGCCGGGTCGCGGTCCTTGAACCCAACTCGTCCCGCCATTTCGGAATCACTTTCCGGTTCAGCACGACGCCCGAGCAGGTGGCGGCTTCTTCGGCCGCAGTCGCCCAGCTTCAGGCCTCGGTCGCGGC
>JAFTCU010000267.1 GCA_017454585.1 Thermoguttaceae bacterium
ATCTGCTGAAAATCTTCGGGGTTGGTCCTGTTCATCCCGATCGAAAGAGTTTCCAGGATAAACCCCAGCGTGATCAGCAGCGCGGCCCACGAAACCAGGCGTTCCAGACGGTCGAGCCATCGGGAAAACCGGATTTTCCGGGGAAGGATCTTCTGCGAAAATCGGGCGGTGGCGGCCATGCTCGAGACCGGTACAAGCGCCGGCGAGCAAATCATCAACGCCCCCACGATCCCCGGCCCGATCATGCAGACGCTTACAAACATCAGGACGATCAAACCCAGTGATAACAGCAGGAAACGTTTCATGATATTGGCTCCGTTTTGGTTTTGTGTTCACTCAAAGTACCCCTTAAACCCGCTTACAAACCCTTTCAGCTCTTCGTTTTTCTGCTGGTCGGCGTACTCCCACAAAAAGATGTAAAGATCGCCGTCACTCAGGTTCAAATACAAATCGGCGTCGAGCGTTCCCGGCTTCAGGGGGCAGCGGGCGACCTCCTTGCCCCTCCGGAAGAACAGCGCGGTGTTGGGCGAAAACGGCACTTTGACCGAATGTTTCGGGTCCGAAAATCGGGTTTCCTTCCCGGAAATCTGACATTGTAAACGGTCCTCCCCCAAAAAGACCACGAGCGTGGTGTTTCGGAGGTCCAGAAAAACGGCGCTTTTGCCGTCGCTCAGCCCGAAGGCCGGTTTCCACTTGGGAATCAGCTCTCCGTGACCGCCGTTCAGACTTCCCGCAAAGGCCGGAGCGGGGAGGGGATTCTTCTGCACGCACGCCGTCATGACGTGGATGAATCCCCCAAACAGCGCGGCCGTGACCAAAACCAGTGTCACCGTCGGCAGCAGTCGGGGCCGTGGGTGCGTTAACCATCGAAAAACGGGAATTCCGACGTACCTGACCGCCAGCCAGAGTATCCCGCACCCGACCGCGAACGCCACGAGCGCCGCCGCAGTCCCGCCGTAAGGATGAGCGGTCATCGCCAGAACGACGGGCAGCCCGATCACTCCCGCCGCGACGAGCGTCAAAAGCCCTGCAAACCAGTGATAATAACACGCGGGCCACCCGATGCCCCCATTCGTGTATTCCAGAATGGTGAATATGCCCCAGAGCATCAGAAACAGGACGAAATACCGAAACAGAGAATGATTCGTTTTTTCCATAAAAACTCCTGATTTTGATCAAACTCTGGCACAAAAACAGGCACAATTGTAAAATCCAGTGTCCTCTCAAGTAACATGGTTAAAATGTCGCAAATAAAAAAAGGAGCCCGTAATTTGCGGACTCCTTCGAGCGGAGAAGACAGGATTCGAACCTGCGGAGGGCGCAATACCCTCAACGGTTTAGCAAACCGTCGCTTTCGGCCACTCAGCCACCTCTCCTGCTATGATTAAAAAGTATAGCAGATTTTTCTGTTTTGGGAAGGGGGGGAACCAAAAATTTTCTTTAAAAATCGTTGAATTTCCAGATTTGTCGCAATTCTGAAGAAAAATTTTAAAAATTTTTAAATTTTTTTAAAAAATTTAGAGAAATTGGGTGGGGAATCCGTTGCAATTTTTTCAAATTGGTGTTAAATATAATTATCAGAGTGAACTTTAAGAGTTCGTGTGGACTACTTTTCCTTAAATTTGTATTACGGATCTGAAAGTCCGGAGTTTTTTACGATTTATACAGGAGCTGAACCATGAAAAAGGCATTCCAATTTGTGATTGGTGTGTGCCTGCTGCTGGTGATCGCGGCTGCTCAGGCCGCTGACTGGGACGTGAACAAAGTCACGAAACAGTCGTCACCTCTTCCTAACGCGGCAGGGACGACCGAGGAGGCCGGCAAATTCCTGCACGTCACTGTTGACGTGAACGGAACTGCGCCGTCCTGGAGTAAGTTTAAAGTTGTCAATGAGCAGGGTGAACTGATTGCCTCTCCTGCCGGGTACAATCCCAATCAGAATCTCGTCGTTTTTGAAGGCGACTGGACGAACATGATTGGCCGTTACCTCGAAAATGGCGACCAGCGGATTCCTCTTTTCCAGAAAGAAGCTCCTGTGGATGCCGCGCCGGAAGCCGTTGTGGCGAAAGAAGCTCCTGCGCCGCAGCCTGTTGTGCAGCAGCCGGTGCAGGTCGTGGAAAGAACCCCGGAAATTCATCGTCCGGTCGAAGTCGTGGAACGCGCTCCGGTCGTTGTGCGTGATCGTGATGATGTCGTGATCCACGACCGTGGTCACGTGGTCGATCGTACGCATGTCGTTCATGACGGCGTTGGTGTTGTTCATCACGGTGACGGCGTGGTTGTTCACGATGGCGTTGGCGTCGTTCATCATGACGGCGTTGGCGTTGTGCACGACGGCGTTGGCGTCGTTCATCACGATGGTGATGGAGTGGTTCACCACTATCATCACGGCGATGGCGTTGTTCACGACGGCGTTGTTGACGGCGCAGTTGCTGGCGTTGGCGGACATGGCGGCGCTGGGCACGGCGGCGATGGAATCGTCGAAGTGACTCCGTGGGACATTGACCCGCTGGGACGTACGCTTGGTATGGCTGGCACGGTCGCGATGGGTGATGTCGCGGGCGTTGGCGGTTTCGGTTCCGGTTACGGCGTTGGCCTTGGCTACGGCTCTGGCGAAGGTTGCCCGTGCGGCGAAGGCGCTGGCCCTGGTGATGGTCCTGGCACCGGCCCCGGCGATGGCCCTGGTCCTGGTGATGGCTCGGGAGAAGCCTGCCCCTGCGGTGAAGATGGCACTGAAGCTGACGGTCCTGAAGAAGGTTCGGAAGAAAAAGAGCCGAAGAACGCTCCTGGCGACGCTCCTGGTCCGGGCAATGGCCCTGGAATGGGTAACGGTTACAATAATCTGGTGAACCTCGCGCCGCATTATCGTCAGCGCGTTCGTAATCTGGCTCCGAAAATGAAGCTGCCGGAAGTCCCGACGATCTACGGTCCGGATGTCCTGGTTTACAACCCACAGATTCCGTATTGGAATCCTCAGCTTCCGTACTACAACCCGAGCTACGGCTACGGTGGCGGCGGTGGCGGCGGCTACGGCAATGGTTACGGTGGTGGCGGTGACTATCCGCCGAATCTCGCCGGCGTGAACCTTGGCCCGATGGAAATTCCGCCGGGAATGGTCCTTTACATCTCCTGCGGTGATGAAGGTTCCGAAGGCAAAGTTTACCAGGTTGATGAAAACGGCCGCGTCCTTGGCGTTACGAAACTCCCGCAGACCGCGACTGGTATCGCGCTGCATCGTACGCATGGTCTGGTTTGCGTTTCCCCGCGTGACGGCGGTAAAGTTTACCGCATCAATGATGGTGGAATTGTTGAGCCGATCATTGAAAAGGACGACAACATGGCGCACCCGGTTGATGTTGCCATGATGCCGAACAGCGATTCGTTCGCTCTGGTTGACGATCTGACTGACTCCATTACGCTCTCGAACGTTCAGGGCAAGAAGCTTGATACGTACAAGAAGATCGATGGAATGGAAACCACTGCCGACAAGAAAATGTCGGTTGCGGCTGGTCGTGACAAGGCGATCATCTTCAGCTCGAACGGTCAGAAAGGTGTGTTCCGCTTCTCGGGCAATGCGGCGCTTGCCAGCAGTACTCCGGTCCTTCCGGAAGCTGGTGGAGTCGCGGCTGACCCGTACAGCGATCGTAGGGCCGCAACGCAGGGCAATAACAAAGTGATGCTCATGCAGGGTAATTACGAAGTTACTTCCTATGAACTTCCGCCGAACAAATTCTTCTACGGGAACGGCTTGATGTCTTTCTCGACCCCGGCGACGAAGAATCAGGAAGAAATGGCCGCCAATTCCGGTGTGGTCGTTGCGATGCGTGATGCTGACAACACGGACAGCGCTCCTTACCTCATGGAGTTCAAAACGGACGAAGAGGGTAAAGTGAAGCAGCGTCTGATGTTCCAGTGGGATAAGGAAAAGATGCAGGACTTCGTGGTTGGTCCGCGTATGCTCTGGGAAGAGAATCATCGCGACACCTACAAAGGACTCTATTGATTCCTGACCTGATTAGTTAGTATGATTTGGCCGGGGGTTTGATTCAGCCCCCGGCTATGATTTTAAATAGGTAGGGATTGCCGTATGCAACGCCTCATTTCCTCGCTGTTTTTCATGATTGCCGCGTCCTCCTCGCTGGTTTTCGCTCAAGGGGTGGTTCAACTGCCGGAGTATCAGCACATGGACGTGAACACGACCGTCATGGTCCCGGATGGGGGGAGTATGAACACAGGCGGCATTACGCGTTCATCCTCTGGTGGGACTTCTTCCGGAACGCCCATTTTGCCGTTTCGAAATCGTTCTTATGGTTCGTCGAACAGTATTTCTTCGATGCAGACTTCCGTTCAGATCATCGATTTGCACGAGATGGATGAGGCAATTCTGAACTCCCCGTCCGCCCCATCCCGGGTCAGACGTCCCGGAGCTGCATTTGTGCCGGAAGACCGTTTTCAGCAGCGGCAAAGTGAAGCGACACGCCCTGAGAAAACCAGGCCGAAAAGCACTCATGACCAAATTCAGTCACGTGTTCTGGAAAAATCTGGAAAGCCGGTTTCTAAAGAGAAACGAACCAAACGTTCGGAAAAACTACGTAAACCGCTTGATTTAAGTCAGAAGGATTAAGGATCAACTGTATGCTGACTGTCACTCCACCACCACCTCCTCCTGAGAATCCGGAACCTGTTGAGGAAAACATCAACGAAGGGTCGAATCCTGATGTTCAGAATCCAGAAATTCAGGATCAGAACGATCAGAATCTGGACGAACAGATTTCGGAACGCGTTTCCGCCCTCTTACGGTTGAAGGAAAGTTTGGGAGCGGATTCACGTCGGCTTGCGTTTCGTTTTGTTTGGATGCTTTTCCTTTTCGTCATCCTGTCGGTCGTTCTGGTTTATGCCGCGGAGAAGATTTTCTGGTTCAGTGTAGGCCGGTATGCCGTTGTGAAGGATGTACAAATCGAACAAAACCAGGAGAATCAGGGCCAGGTGGAAATTTCTTACGAGGTACTGACTCCCGGTCGGGTTTATCTCCGCCGCACATCGGAGGGGATTGATTCCGATGTGATCTTTGATTACAAAAAACCTTGCAAGGAAACCCAGCACTGGAACTGGAACTACACGCCGGGCAGCCCGATTTCGGTGAAGGTCATGAGCCGTAAAGGGATGAAAGTCATAACGGAGAGTGCCGAATTTCCGACTTCGGCAGCAGTTGACATTTTGATTCTGATCGATACGACGGAATCCATGGACGAACCGATGCGTAAACTGCAAGAGAAGATCCACTTGTTCGCGAAAGATTTGGAGGATGATAATCTGATCCCGCGTTTCGCTCTCATTGCATTTGGCGATGCAACGCAGGCGAATGACTGGTTTCAGGAAGGCGAGTTTACGGAGAATGCGTTGATCATCGCGGACGAACTGACGAAAGCTCCCAATTTTGAGGGCGGAGATGAACCGGAATCTGTTTTGGATGTTCTTCTTCTTGCGATCGAGAAGGTGAAAAAAGAACCTGGCAAACATCCGACCCGTTTTTATTTGATTACAGATCAGGACTTTCACTCCAAAACAGCGGATGGAAAACTGGGGGTTCACGAAGTCGCTCAGGCGTTGAGAGAAAATCATGTTATGCTCGAAGTTTTTGGGAACCCGGCATACCGTTCCAGCTTCACGGAACTGATTGGAGATTCTGGTCATTTCAGAGAAATTGAGGCATTAGGTGAAGTGCTGGAAAAGAAAAATCGCTTCCTTGAAGACTGATTCCAGACCAGGAACACGAAAATTCCTTCGTTTTATTGAGGTCGGCAGATGAAATTTTGCCCCAAATGTAATCGCTCGATTCCAGATTATGTGACCCACTGCCCGTTTGAGGACTGCGGCGCTGAGATCCCCACGAATGCGCCATCCTCTTCGGAATTTACGGGGACCATTCCGCCAGCTCCTCCGATTCCTGGCATGCAGAGGGGTACATCTGTCCATGCGCCGTTCACTGGGACGATTCCAGCAGCACCACCAATTCCGGGGATGAAAGAAACTGCACCTCATGGGCCTTTCACGGGCAAAATCCCTTCCGCCCCGCCGATTCCCGGGATGAACGCCGAGCCGACCGGAAAAGAATCGGAATCTCACGGACCTTTTACGGGCAAAATCCCTTCCGCGCCTCCGAGTCCGGGAATGAACGCCGAGCCGGCCGGAAAAGAATCGGAATCTCACGGGCCTTTCACGGGCAAAATCCCTTCCGCCCCACCGATCCCGGGGATGAACGCCGAGCCGGCCGGAAAAGAATCGGAATCTCACGGACCTTTTACGGGCAAAATCCCTTCTGCACCACCGATTCCCGGGATGAACGCCGAGCCGACCGGAAAAGAATCGGAATCTCA
>JAFTCU010000018.1 GCA_017454585.1 Thermoguttaceae bacterium
GACCATCCGTCTGACCGACATCACCAACTCTCCGACCGACTCGAGCGGCAAGCTGAACAACATCAGCGGCATGACGCTCGCTCTGGACCACTCCACCGTCGCGATGGGAGACACGCTTTCCATTACGTCGGGCGGTCTGTATGTGGACCAGAACTCGACGCTCTCCCCGACCGGAAGCCTGAGCGCGTCGAATAACTCAACGATCGAGATCCAGCACGACTACACGAACACCAACCCCACGACGCTCGACCAGAGCACGATGTACGTGAACGGGAATTTCACCGGGGCGCTCACCGCGTCGAATGCGTCCGGCGTGACCGTGACGGGCGATCATTCCGGCGACATGGAAATCTCCGGCCTCTCCAACGTCCAGGTTGCGGGCGTGACCAGGCTCGACGGCAGCACACTGACCGTCAAGGGGAGCCAGGTCGATGAGGAATACGGTGCGCAGTACCGTTCCATCCTTTCCACCCCTCAAATCAAAGGGAACGGCACGATCAACCTCTCCGAAGGCGCTCTGATCACCGCGAACGACGGCGACGATGAAACCGCCAGCGCTTCGGACGATCTGCTCATCCAGACCGACGGCGGCGATCTGACGCTCAACATCACGACCGAAGAGGGCGGCTACATCCAGCCCAACGGCGCGCTGACGATGAAGGCCACGGACGGCAACAATCTGAACGTGAACATGGACGGCGAGGGTTGGATCCAGCCCCAGGCCGGTAACCTCTCGCTTTTGGCCGATGAGGGTTCCAAACTGAACATCGACGCGAAGGGCATGTACGAAAACGAAGGCCAGACGATCGGGCAGGCGGTCTTCACGACCAACGCGGACGCCATCGTCGGCGGGAACGGTGAAGTCAACATCACCCTGAAAGACGCGGCCTCGCTCGACTCCTGCGGGAACATGACCCTCGGCACCGGGTCCGGAACCGTGAACGTGAACCTCGAAGCCGAAAACTGGGGCTACATGCAGGTCGGGATCCAGGGCCAGGAACAGTCCAAACTCACGATCGGGACGGAAAACTCGACCGTGAACATGACGATCAACGAGAACAACTCGGTCAGCGGCGACGCCGGGATCATCGCGGCGGCCGATGCGGGCTCCACGGCCAACATCACGCTCAACGGCGGAGCTATCATGGGCGGGTCCTTCGTTTCCGGCTCCGGGTACATCTACAACGATTTCGTCTTGGGCAAAGCCGGCACGGCCTCGCTTACGGGCACTGGCAGCGTGGCGGGCAAAAACCTCATCGTCGGCCAGGAAGACGGCAGTAACGCCGAGCTGAAAACGAAAGGAAGCATCTACGCCCAAAACCTCGTCGCCGGCGAGCAGGAAGGAAGCGGCGGCACCGTCGAATTCGGCGACCCGAACTCCACGTTCGTCCTTTACGGCTCGAACGCCCCGCTTGAGGAAGACCTCAAGGCCGAAGGTAACGGCTCAATCACCCTGAAGGACCTTTACGGCACGGACGAAACCGGCGCGCTGAACTCCTACGCCCTGCTCGATCAGAACGCCCAGATGGCGGCCAAAGACGTGGCGGTCGAGGCCTCGTTCCTTCAGATGAATAACGGCTCGAAAATCAACGCCGCCAACGATTTGACCGTTTCCGACGGCACGTACATCAATTTCGGCCCGAAAGCCGAGCTGAACGGCAAGACGGTAAACATCACCGACACCACGCTGAGCCTGACGGGTGCGGACTCCCGGATCACCGCCGACGACGTGACCATCACGAACAGTTTCGTGGACGCATACCAGGATGGTTACCACGCTAACGGCCTGAACGTCAACGGGAATCTGACCTTCGACAAATCGGCCTACTCGCTGGTCCTGAACCCGGACGGAACTGCAACCTCGCCAATTACGGTCACGGACGGTGCGTTAACGATCCAGAACGGGTCGGAACTTTACTGGGGCTTCACCGGTGACATTACGACCGACACGGAATGGGCCATTGCCACGGCGGATGAGGGAATCACAGGCGAGTGGAAACTCCCGGATGAAGAAACCTCCCCTGACAAAGAAACACTCTTCCGCTACAGCCAGCGGATCGAGACGGACTCCGAAACGGGCGCCGCGACGCAGTACCTCGGGCTTTCCCTGAATGAGCATTTCTTCAACGTTCGTGCGAACTCGCTGCAACTGGCGCGCCAGAGCCTATGGAACACCGTCGAAGATCGCATTTCGTGGAACGCTGGCAACAGCGCGTACCTCGGTCCCAAATCGCCTTTCAACAGTTATAACGAGCAATATTCTGCGTGGTTCAAGGCCGGCTACCGCGGCATGAACGCCAAAGGCCGCGACGGTTACGACATGGATGCGTTTAACCTCGCCATCGGTATGGATTGCGCTTTTGAGGATTATTTCGCCGCCGGCGCGTTCTTCCACTACGGGAATCCCGAACTCAAGGAAGACCATGAAACCGCCAGCGCGGATAACTATTCCTTCGGTATTTACGCCGGTTACAAGCTGTGGGCTGGTTTTGAACTCAAAGGAATGTTGAGCTATACGCTTTCCGATTACGATATGGAACGTAACCTGACAGATTTCGGAAGCGCCAAATCGTCGTTTAGAGGTTCCGGCCTGACAGCCAGCGCAGAAATTGCCCGACCGTTCTTCTTCAACCGGCTCGTCATTCGCCCGCTCTTTGCAGTGGATACGGAATGTATCTGGCAGGATGAAGCAATCGAAGAAGGAAGCTACGCCCTGTTTTACAAGAAGAACGACGACACTTGGACATACGCCAGAATGGGTGGAAAACTCGACTTTGCGCCAACTGACACTCTGGTCCTGAATGTAAAAGCGTTCTACGCCATTCAACTCGATGATTCGGGACCGACCACTTCCGAGGCCCGTTTCGTTAGCACCCGTGACACCATGCAGTGCGTAGGGGCGTGGCTCGGCGATCATTACTTCAACGTTGGTGCGACACTTTCCTGGATGATTTCCGACAAAGTGACCCTTTTCGGTGGTTATGACGGATACTTTTCCGACCAGTCCAATATTCACAGTGGAAACGGCGGGATCCAGTTTAACTTCTAAACAGTGTGGATGGTTGAGAGTGGGGGGTGGAGTTGACGCTCTGGCGTTACGTTGCCTGAAAAAAGAGTGTACCCTATAAAAAGCCGAAGGCTTTTCCAACTCCACTCTCAACAATCCACCCTTTTCTCCCCCCCCTCTTGTATTTTTCTCTCTCTTGTGTTAAACTGAAGTATTCTGTTTTCATTCACCCTTTAAAATGGACCCGAATCATGAAACACCTCCTTTCATTTATTCTGGCTTTCCTCACGGCGTGCACGGTTTTCGCCGGGGAACGAACCACCACGATCACAGCCGAGTTTGCCTCCGTTCAGGACGCACAGTCTGCTCAAGTGGAAACACTCGAGCTTCCTCCCGGCAAGACGCTCGCCGTCGCCTCCCGCTGGGACGATACCAACGGTGACCACTACTTCATGACCGAGACCCTGGCCGAAAACGGGTGGAAAGGGACGTTCTACCTCAATAAGGTGGACGAGGGCTACCGCAAGAAATTCGTGAAGTTCATGGTCGAAAACGGCTGCTCCGTCGGCTCCCATACGACGAACCACCAGTGGCTCGGGTCCCTCGTCCCGAACGCCGTCTGGCAGGAGATCGCCGAAAACCGCGTTGTGCTGGAATCCTCGCTGGATCTGCCCGTGACGACGTTCACCTTCCCGTTCTCGCTCCCCGGCACGCTCAACGACCCCGACTTCGAGCAGAAGATCGGCCAAATGCTCGTCCGCGCCGGGATCAACGGCATGGCCGAACCGCCGACCGTGCAGGAGCGCGCCAAGCTCGACCCGAAAGAGTGCGTCACGTGTTGGCTCTTCCGCGCCGACGACGCCAACCCGCAGCTCGAGGTTTTTAACAAGACGTTCGACCAGGGCGTGAAGGAACTCGAGGCGGGAAACCTCAGCGCGATGGGGCCGTTCTTCGTCCTGGGCGTCCACTCCTGGCAGAAAAAGTCCGGCCCGGACGGGTTCCAGCGTCTCTCGAAGATCCTCGCCACCAAAGCGCACGTTCCCGAGTACTGGTACTGCACCGTGGACGAGTACTGCGCGTGGCGGCATAATTTCCTCAATGCCCAAATCTCCCGCAAAAGCGCGGGCAAAAAGACCGTTGAGTTCACCGTGAAGCGCGCCACCCCGGCAAGCGTCGGCGCCTGCGTCCCGTGTGGGCTGAAGATCACCCCCGTCCCGAAAAGCGTTACGGTCAAAGGCCGCCGCCTCGACGTCAACCCCGATGGGACGTTCCTCCTCCCGGCGAAAAACGACCTCCCGGTCCGCATCGGCCTGATGACCGCCGAAAACGGCTTCACCAGCGAGAAGTTCCCAGGCCTGAAAATCCTGACCGGCGTGGACCTCGAGAAAAACGTCCTGCACTGCGAGGTTGAGACCGAGGATCAGAAAGTCGAAAATCTGGTCTGCACCGTCCGCCTTCCGCTGCGCTGGAAAAACGGCGTTCAGGTGAAACCGGTCCGGCTGGACTCCAAGGGTAAAACCACGTTTGACCTGGAACTGGGCGAGCAGGATGACGACCCGATCCACGCCTGCGACGCGCTGTACGTCGTGAACCAGTGCGACTTCCGCCTCAATGGCGAGCCCATGCGCGTCTATAGCACCGTGACGCTTGACCAGCCGGAGATCCAGCAGGCCGTTCCCCGCACCACGGCCATGACCGTCGGCGTTTGCGACGAGAAATTTTTCGACGAGGAGAAACTGGCTGCCTCGTCCCGGCTGAACGCGGAGCTTCAGGACCTCGGCGACGAGGAATTCACGAAGTGGCTCCCGTGTGACCGCAGTGGGAAGATCGCGCCGTACGTCATGGAATGCCACATCGAGTGGAGCGGCGGAATGGCCGTTTATGCCGTGCAGTTCGAGGCCGATGCGCAGAATGCCGCCGACTGTACGTTCCAGGTGACCGACCCGTACAATCTGAAGAACGTCTTCCTGAACGGGGAGCCGGTCGAGGTCCACCATCACGGCATCACTCTGAAAGCCCAGCCCGGCGTCAACCGCCTGATCTACGTCCTGAAAGGAGCCGGCTATGGCGTCCGAAAGAGCGAGATCAGCCTCAAAAAAGAGGACGGCGAGATGGTCCGATTCGTGCCGTTCGAGCAATAAGCTGGGCTTTTTTGAGTGAGGAGTTAGGAGTTGACGCTGGCTCGTAACGTTGGCTTCAGAAAGATTTTAAGCCGTAAAAAGCCAAAGGCTTTTCTAACTCCTAACTCCTAACTCCTCACTTTTTTTCCCTCCCCACTTGACATTCCTCCCCCCACATGGTAAAATTGACTTACTTGATTTTCTGACGTACAAAATTTTCCTCACCCCTTCCTTTTGTGACGAAACAAGGAGTTAAAGATGAAACTCAGTGAACTCTCGCGCCGTGACTGGTTCAAAAACGTGGGTCTGGGTCTGGGCGCCGCGGCGGTCGGAGTTTCGGCCAGCCAGGACGCCAGCGCCGACTTCGTGACCAAAAAAGTCGCCCAGCGCGGCACGGAATACACCGGAAAAGACGCGGTCCCGTGCACTTTCTCCGAGGGTAAAGTCTCCCGCCCCGCTTCGGAAATTCCCGCCGTCAGCGAGACGGACGTTCTGGTCGTCGGCGGCGGTCCCGCGGGTTGCTGTGCCGCCATCGCTGCGGCCCGTGCCGGCGTGAAAGTCACTCTGGTCGAACGCTACAATCATTTCGGTGGTCTGGCCACCGGCGGGCTGGTCCTCATCATTCTGGGCCACTGGACGACGAACAAAAACGGCGAAAAAGTCCAGGTCGTTCAAGGCCTCGGCGAAGAAATGATGCAGCGTCTGGAAAAACTCCCGAACGGTATTTGCAACCGGAACTTCGGCCGCAACCCGACCATCGACGCGGAGGTTTACAAGTACCTGCTCGTCGAAATGCTGATGGAATCGAACATCGAACTGTTCCTCCACAGCTGGGCGATCGACGCGATTGTGGACGACTCTCCCGACGCGAAAACCGGTAATCCGGTCGTCAAGGGCGCGGTCATTCAGACGAAACTTGGCCCCCAGGCGATCCTCGCCAAACAGGTGATCGATACGACGGGGGACGGCGACGTTTTCGCTTACGCCGGCTGCGCCTACACGCGCCGTCTGTACCACATCGGTCTGCCGTGCCGTCTGGGAAATACGGACAAAATTCACGTCGAACCGGGCACGAAGGTCCCGTACATTGGCGACATTACCCCGATCAAAGGCGTGCGCTGGCTCAACATGCAGGGCCCCGACGCGGACGGGCTGGACGTTCGTGAGCTGACGAGGCTCGAACTGAACAGCCGCCGCCAGATCTGGAAGAACTACATGAACCTCAAGAATACGCCCGGCTGCGAGGACGTGTTCCTGATGGAGACCGCCCCCCAGCTCGGCGTCCGCATCACGCGCGTGCTGGAAGGGACCGAAGAAATGACGCTCGAAGGCGCCAAGGCCGGGCAGACGTTCGACTCCTGCGTCGGTTACGGCGGCGCGTGGCAAGGCGACCACATCGGCTGGCAGATCCCCTACGGCTCGCTGATCTCGAAGAACGTAGAAAACATTCTGACCGGTGGACGCAGTATTTGCGGCGCCCCCAACATGTCCGAGCTGCTCCGCGTCATTCCGAACTGCTGGTCCTCCGGCCATTCCGCTGGCGTCGCCGCCGCGTGCGCCGTCAAGCAGAACTGCACCGCCCGTGACGTGAACTTGGACGAAGTTCGCCGCGTGCTGAAAGAACAGGGCGCGTACCTCGGGTAGAAAACTCCTAACTGCTCACTCCTAACTCCTAACTGAAAAAAGGTTTCCCCATGAAATTCCATTCCTTCCTCGCCTCGCTCGCCGTGATCGCGGGTCTGGCCGTTTCCGCGTTTGCGGTAGAATTTGAGAAAAAGACCATCACGACCGACTTCCTCGCCGAAGGCGCCGCTTGCGCCGACTTCGACGGTGACGGTTTCAACGACATTACGTACGGGCCATACATTTTCTGGGGGCCAGACTTCCAGGAAAAGGACCTTTACCGCCCGTTCAATAAAGTGTTCGACCCACACGGGTACTCGGACCAGTTCCTCTGCTTCACGGATGACCTGGACCGTGACGGTCACGAGGACATCATTCAGGTCCCGTGGCCCGGTGAGAGCGGCGACTGCTGGTTCAATCCCGGCGGCAAACGCGACGCCGAGTGGCGTAAGTTCTTCATCTCGAAGGAGATCGGAAACGAGTCTCAGGTTTATATCGACGTCGATGGCAACGGCCGCAAGGACCTCTGCTTCAACCGCAACGGGTTCATGGGCTTCGCGACGTACAATCCGGAAAACAAAGAGTCTTGGGACTGGCACTGCCTTTCCAACGAAGACGGTAAATACCAGCGGTACTTCCACGGGATCGGCGCGGGCGACGTGAACTCCGACGGCCTTTGCGACCAGATCGACTCCAAGGGCTGGTACGAAAACCCGGGAAAAGACGCTCCGAACTTCCAGGGCGTTTGGACGTACCACCCGTTCGAGTTCGCGCAAGGGGCTTCCACGATCTGCGTCTGGGACGTGGATGGTGACGGCGTGAACGACGTGATCTGCGCGTGGAGCGCTCACCTTTATGGCCTGCTTTGGTGGAAAGGGATCAAGAACGCCGACGGCTCCGTCACGTTTGAGAAAAACGAGATCCAGCCGATCGACCCGGAAAACAATCCGGAGGGTAAACTCTCGTACACCCAGATGCACTCGATCGATTACGTCGACATTAACGGCGACGGCCTGACCGATTTCGTGACCGGCAAACGCTGGTGGGCGCACGGCCCGACGGGTGATAAAGAGGCGGACCAGCCGGCCGTTTTGTACTGGTACGAGGGTTTCCGTAAAGACGGCAAAGCCGGCTTCATCCCGCACCAGATCGACGATAATTCGGGCGTCGGGACCCAGATCACGATCGCCGACATTAATAAAGACGGCAAACCGGACGTGATCTCCGGGAATAAAAAAGGTCTTTCGATCTTCATTCAGAAGTAAATGTGA
>JAFTCU010000268.1 GCA_017454585.1 Thermoguttaceae bacterium
AAAAGCAGGGTGTGCGCGTGATACCGAGCGCACGGGCGGTGAACTTCACCATTAACCGCCGCGCGATCCGTGATTTGGCCCACGACGAGCTGAAACTCCAGACCGCCAATTACCGTTACGCCAAAACGAAGGAGGAATTCGACGCCGCCGTGAAGGAGATCGGTTTCCCGTGCGTCGTGAAGCCCTTGATGTCATCGTCGGGAAAAGGCCAGTCGAAGATCGAAGGGCCGGAAGGCGTCGATGCCGCGTGGGAGTACGGCATTTCCGGCAGCCGCGGTGATATTGTGGAAATGATCGTGGAAGAATTCATTCCGTTCGACTATGAAATTACGCTTCTGACCGTCACCCAGCGCAGCGGTAAAACCCTTTTCTGCCCGCCGGTTGGTCACGTGCAGAAGGGCGGCGACTACCAGGAAAGTTTCCAGCCCATGCCGATGAAACCGGAACATCTCGCCAAAGCCCAGGAAATGGCCGACAAAGTGACGCGCGCTCTGACCGGGACCGGCATTTGGGGAGTGGAATTCTTCATCTCGAACGAAAAAGGCGTTTACTTCTCGGAACTCTCCCCGCGTCCGCACGATACGGGAATGGTCACGCTCGCCAACACGCAGAACCTCAGCGAGTTTGAGCTTCATCTGTACGCCGTTCTTGGCCTTCCGATCACGGAGATCCAGCTCCTGAAAGCCGGAGCCTCCGCGGTGATCCCGGCCCCGGAAGCGAGTCCGAATCCGCCGGAGTACGAAGGCGTGGAGGAGGCGGTCCAGTTCAAGAACACGTACATCAGGATCTTCGGAAAGCCGTCCACCCGCACAAAGCGCCGCATGGGCGTGGCCGTCACGTACGACGAACTGGGCACGGACCTGAACGTCCTGCGTGACCGTGCGAAAGCCGCCGCCGCGACGGTGAAGGTGATCGTGCGTTAATGGAAGCCTCCCTCTTTGAGGGGGGTGGCGCGAAGCGCCGGGGGGAGTTGAGGGCATGTTCCCGCTTTAACTCCCCCAGCCAGCTTCGCTGACGGCCCCCTCTGAGAGGGGACCTTGAAATCAGTCTTCTTTTTGATCCTTTAAAATTATGCGAATCCCCTCCCTCCTTCTCGTTGCGTTCCTGACGCTGACCGCCGCTTTGACCGCCTTTGCGCAGAACGCCGCCCTCGACGACGCTCGCAAAGAGAAAACCGGCGATTTTTTCGTCTCGCTCTCTGGAAATGACTCGTGGAGCGGCAAACTTTCCGCCCCCAATGCGGACCGGACTGACGGCCCGTTCGCGACGCTCGAAAAAGCCCGCGATGCCGTGCGGAGCGCTTCCGTTTCGGACCCGAAGCCGTACACGGTGGTGGTGCTGAAAGGCCGCTACGAGCTGACCCGGCCGTTTGAACTCGGCTCAAGCGATTCGGGCGAGGAAGGGAAACGCATCACGTGGAAAGCCGAGCCGGGCAAAAGAGTTTGCCTGTGCGCCGGGAAGTACCTGAACGACTGGAAAATCGTGACGGACGAAGCGGTTCTGGCGCGTCTCCCCGAAGCCTCGCGCGGAAAAGTCATTCAGGTCGATCTGAAGGCCGCGGGCGTGGAAAATTTCGGCTCGCCCAAGGGCGGAGGGCTGGAGCTTTTCTTCGACGGGGAGCCGATGCAAATTTCACGCTACCCGAACGAGGGGTTCCTGAAAATCACCGGCGTGGACGTGAACGAGCCGGTGGATGTGCGCGGGACCAAGGGCGATAAAGTCGGGAATTTCCAGTTCGACGACGAGCGCGTGTTTGCGTGGGCCGCCGAAAAAGACCCGTGGGTCCACGGCTACTGGTTCTGGGATTGGTCTGAGGAACGGCACCCGATCCAGGAGATCGTGAAGGAGACGAAAACGCTCAAGGTCAAACCGCCGTACCACTCGTATGGCTACCGCAAAAACCAGTGGTTTTACGGGTTCAATCTCCTTTGTGAAATTGACGAACCGGGCGAGTATTACGTCGATCGCGAGGCGGGGATCCTTTACTTCTACCCGCCGGCGAAAGTGAAGAAAAACTCGCTGGCCGTTTCCGTCCTCGATCAGGTGGTAAAGATCAATGCCGACTGGGTGACATTCCAGGGGTTCACGCTGGAACTCAGCCGCGGGACCGCCCTCTCGATGAGCGGAACGAACGATCTGGCCGTTGGTCTGACCGTCAGGAATGTTGGCGGCGGTGGGATCTCCGCAAGCGGCATGGAGCAGACCGTTTTCGGCTGCCACCTCTTCAACCTCGGTAAAAACGGCATCTCGATGACCGGCGGTGACCGCAAAACGCTCGAGGCGTCGTTCAACCTCGTTTCCAACTGCGAAGTTCATGACTATGCCCGCACCCAGCGCGTTTACGCCCCGGGGATCAGTCTTCACGGTGTGGGAAACACCGCCTCGCACAACAAAATCTACAACGCGCCGCACATGGGCATGGGCTTCGGCGGAAATGATAACCTGATCGAGTTCAACGAGATTTTCAACGTTTGCTACGAATCCAACGACGCAGGCGCGATCTACACGGGCCGGAACTGGACGATGCGCGGGAACGTCCTGCGCTGGAACGAGCTGCGTGACATTCAGGGCTTTGAAAAACGTGGCTGCGTGGGGATCTACCTTGACGACCAGTTTTCCTCGGCCGACATTTACGAAAACGTTTTCGTGAACGTGACCCGCGCGGCGATGATCGGCGGCGGCCGCGACA
>JAFTCU010000269.1 GCA_017454585.1 Thermoguttaceae bacterium
CGATCTCCTTCACGGCGGCGTCGAATTCCTCCTTCGTTTTGGCGTAACGGTAATTGGCGGTCTGGAGTTTCAGCTCGTCGTGGGCCAAATCACGGATCGCGCGGCGGTTCATGGTGAAGTTCACCGCCCGGGCGCTCGGGATCACGCGCACACCCTGCTTTTCGAACTCGTACAAACGCTCGGTACGAATGGCCTCGATCTCCGGGACGATGATGTCAGGCTGGTGCTTTTTGACTGCGGCTTCGAGCGCGTCGCCGTCGAGCATGCTGAAAACCTCGCACTCATCGGCGACCTGCATGGCCGGGGCGCCGGCGTAAGAATCACAAGCGATGACGTACTGCCCCATCCGCTGGGCCGCGATGACGAATTCTTTACCCAGTTCTCCGGAACCGAGAAGAAGGATTTTGTGAATCATGGAATACTCTCCGTAAAAATTCTGATTCAATGGGAAAAAAGTTTCAATCTATTTTAACCTGAAATCCCTGAAAAGGAAGGGGGGAGGAAAAAATAAATAAAAAAATTGCAAAATTAGCAGGTTAAATATTGACTCTTTTAAATGTTTTATGTAGAATAACGTTGAATTTTTTGATCTTGAGAGTTTGGCTGAACGCTAAACGCTCGATTTTTTCCTCTTTTTACGAAAGGCTCCCGCAAATGGCCGTCACCGAAACTACTACTCAATCCTGGTTTTCCCGTCTGGGTGACTCATTCAAAGGAATCGTAACCGGTTTGATTCTCGTCGTCGCTTCCGTCGTGCTGCTGTTCTGGAATGAAGGACGCACCCTTCACCGTTATCAGGACCTGGCAGGGGCTGCCGAGGCGTGTGTCCCGGTAACTATTGACTCGGTAAATCCCGAAAATAATGGCAAACCCGTTTATTTGACCGGCGAGATGAAAACTGAAGAAGTTCTTACCGACTCGGCTTTTCCGGCCGTTTCCGTAAACGGGCTTAAACTTCGCCGCACGGTGGAAATGTACCAGTGGCAGGAAAATGAATCCACTAAAACCCAGAAAAAAATCGGCGGCAGTGAAGAAACCGTGACGACGTACAGTTACTCGAAAGTTTGGTCCGAGCAGCCGATCGACTCCTCAAGTTTCAAAGAAGCCGGGCACGACAATCCGGCGTCGATGGATCTGGAATCCGAAGAAAACGACGCTACAACTGCCACGATTGGCGTCTTCAACGCTGCGGCCCTCATTCCCCTCAAAAACGACTCGAAGACGTTCGTCGTGAAAACGCCGGAAGAAAAAGCCAAAGAAGCCACCGCTGCTGAAAACGCCGCTCCGGTCGAAGACTCCGCTCCGGCTCCTGCTGAAAATGCCTCTCCCGCCGAAGAAAAACCCGCGGAATCCACCGCTACGGCTGGAACTGAGGAAACCGTATCCGCCGCACCTGCCGAAGTGACCGTTGAGGAAGCGGTCGAGGCTCCGGCAGAAGTCAAAACGGAGGAAGCGGTCGAGGCTCCGGCAGAAGTCAAAGCTGAAGAAACCGTCGAAACTCCGGCAGAAGTCAAGGCTGAAGAAACCGTCGAAACTCCGGCAGAAGTCAAAGCTGAAGAAACCGTCGAAACTCCGGCAGAAGTCAAGGCTGAAGAAAAGACCGAGGCGAAAACCGAAACCAAAGACGCTGACCTTCCGGAAGGATTTCAGTATTTCAATAAGGGTTACTACCGCGGCAAGAACCCTGCCATTCCGGAAATTGGCGACTTGAAAGTCTCATTCGAGTATGTTCCGAACGGAAACGTGAGCGTAGTCGCCGGTCAACAGGATGACCAACTGATCGAATGGCAATCGAAAAACGGAACGGTTGTTCTTCTGAAACCTGGAACCATCGCGCAGGATAAGATGTTCGCAGACGCCCAGCAGGCTAACAAAACGATGGGCTGGATCCTTCGTGGTATCGGCGCGTTTTTGATGTTCATCGGTTTCAATATGATTTTCAAGCCGCTCTCCGTGATTGCGGATGTTCTGCCGATTCTTGGAAATCTGGTCGGAGGCGCAACAGGCATCGTGGCGTTCATTCTGGCGCTTTCCGGGTCCTGCCTCACGATCGGTATCGCCTGGCTCTACTACCGCCCGTTAATTGGAGTTCCCCTCGTGATCGCCGCAATCCTTTTGTTCTTTTGGGCATTTGCTTTCGGCAAGAAAAAGAACTAACCTTGCGCCTGATCAAAGGCTGAATCAACGTTGATTTCAGAAAGTTTTTGAGCGAGGCCGGTCTGAATAGGCCCCTCCTCAAAAACTTTTTTAATTTCCCTGAGACAAAATCAGTTTAAATAGATCTCACACGTTTTGAAATCGATCTCCCAGTTCCCATCCTGGCTGAATTCCCAGAGGTACTCTTCCCACCGGGCACTCCACCATTCCTCAAAATTTTTCTGAGTCTCTGCCATATCAGCAAGTACCCGTTCATACAGCGCGGCGTTTTGGTTCGGATCAACGGTCGGAAAGAGTTCTTTCAGCGCGTTCAGACGCTCAAAGATTTTCTGGATCTCATCCCGTTCTTCCGATGTGACTTTTCCAACGACTTTTCGGTTTTCCATTTTATCCCTCGTTTGAATTTTCAGGAAAAAAGGGAGTAATGGGGGATCATATCATCTCCCAAAACTCCCATTTTCAACATAGGCGCGTTTTGCCGTTTGTTAGAATCGTCAATTAACCGTGGATCCGTTTCCAGGCTTTCATGGATTCATCAGCGGCCACCAGACGGTCAACGCCGGCTTCGTATTCAAGCGTGTAGGCTTCCACTCCACCGATGGTTTCAAGAAGTTCAAACACAAGCGGCCAATCCACGCGGCCCTTGGGATCGCCGAGAACCAGTCCGTCGCTTTCCTTGACGTGCACCGTCTTGGAGCGGCCGGGGTACTTTTTGATGAGCTTCGCGTAGTCGGCGCCTTTGTTGCAGCAGTGACCCAGGTCGATCTGCATGATGACGTCCTGGCACGAGTTGTCGGCGAAAACTTCCCAGCTGGAACGGCCGTCTTCCGTGATGAGATTGAAGTCCGGCTGATGCGCGTGGTAACCGACGTACATGCCCGCCTCACGAGCGATCGCGGAGGCTTCGGTGAACTTTTTGCCTGCTTCTGCCCAGCCTTCAGCGCCGTCATTGTGCATGCCCGGGCAAATGATGTACTTCGCGCCGAGGATCTGGTGGTCCTCAATGGTCTTCTTCAGATTGTCAAGATTATCGATTCCGCCGCGGCCCGTGTGGGTTCCAAAGCAGATGAGGCCGTATTTGTCCTGCAGTTTGCGCAGTTCTTCGACCGGACGGGGGTAACCGGCGTAATCAACGCCTTTGTAGCCCATTTCGGCCACTTTGGCAAGCGTACCTTCTGGGTCTTTGCCGAAATAACCGCCCACAGTGTACATCTGGAGGTAGAGCGGCTTGGTTTTATCGGGGTCGTACGCTTTGACCTGGATGCCGGAGGCGACCACTGCGGCAGCTCCGAGACCCATTTTCATGAAATCACGGCGAGAAAGAGTCATTTTTAATCTCCTCAAAAGGTTTGGGGTAAAAGGGGTGGAAGACGAAATTACAGAACATCTTCCCGTTCAATTTTACCTATTATAAACTTTTTTTTACCCTTTTTCAAGGACCACGAGGAAAAAATTCCCAAGTTTTCCCAAGATTTCCCAAAAATTTTCAAGATTTTCATCCCGCCCCCTATAAAAAAACGAAAAACCGCATATAATAAAGAGAATGAATAATGAATAACGAATAACGAATAATGAGGCGGGAGTTTTCGCAGATTCGCCTCCCCTTTCCCAAAGCAAAAGTCTTGGGGAGGCGCCCTCCTCATCTCATTTCATTATTCGTTATTCGTTATTCATTATTCGTTCCTCATTTTTCCTCCCCTCATCATTCACAGGAAAAACCGCTTATGGCTGAAGTCGTCGTTGAAACAAGAAACCTGACCAAAATATACCGCGATTTTTGGGGAAGACGCAAGGTTCACGCTCTAAAATCTCTCGATCTGGAAATCAATCAGGGCGAAATCTTCGGTTTGCTCGGTCCTAACGGCTCTGGAAAGACTACCACGATCAAGCTCCTCCTTGGCCTTCTTTTCCCGAGTGAAGGTGAAGCGCTCATTTTCGGCAAAAACGCTTCCGATGTACGCCGAAACGAAAGAATTGGCTACCTGCCGGAAGAATCCTATCTCTATAAATTCCTGAATGCCGAGGAAACCCTCGATTTTTACGGCAAGCTGTTCCACATCCCCGCGGCGGTGCGCCGTCAGAGGGCGAACGACCTGTTGGAAATGGTTGGCCTGACATACGCCAAAAAACGCCAGCTCAAAGAATACTCGAAAGGTATGGTTCGTCGTGTAGGTCTGGCCCAGGCATTAATTAATGACCCCGACGTCGTCATTCTGGACGAACCCACCTCCGGTCTTGACCCGATCGGAACACGCGACATGAAAGACCTGATCCTGGACCTGAAGAAGCAGGGGAAAACGGTTCTGATGTGCAGTCACCTGCTGGCCGACGTACAGGACGTGTGCGACCGAATCGGGATCCTGTTCCAGGGCGAGCTGAAAGAGATCGGCCGAGTGGATACGCTCTTGACCGTGAAGGACACGACGGACATTCAAACCAGCACCCTGCCCGAGGCGGCGATCGATGAAATTCGCGAGGTCGTAAAAAAGTACGGCGGAGAAGTAAAATCCATCGGAAACACGCGCACAACCCTCGAAGACCTGTTCCTGCGCATCGTCGAAGAGAGCAAGCAGCACCCCGGCCGCCGCGCTCATGGAGGTGACTCGAATGGTAATTGAGGAAAATGTTCCGAGTATTTTTGAGTGGTTTCCCAAAGCTGCGCTGGATTGGGCGATCCTCGTCCTGATTTTCTTCCTGCTGCTCGGGTTCCTGGGAATGCTTTTTTCGGGTCTGCGCCTTGGGCCGGCCAATGCGTTTAAACTCGTGATGAAAACCGCGAGTCAAACGATTCGGGACATTTTTTCCGTTTCGTTCAGGACGATCTGGACTCTCGGGACCTTAACGTTCAAAGAAGCCCTTCGACGAAAAATCGTCGTGGTTTTCATCATTTTTGTCCTGATCGTGCTTTTTGCGGGAATGTTCCTTGACCCGACCAGCCCACATCCCGCTCAACTGTATGTGGATTTCATTTTCAGCACGACCGCCTACCTCACGATCGGGCTGATGCTCCTTTTGACGGCTTTCAGCCTTCCCGCCGATTTCAAGAATAAAACCATTCACACGGTGGTCACGAAACCGGTCCTCATCTCGGAAATCATTCTGGGGCGCGTGCTTGGTTTTGTGCTGCTAGGCACGATGCTTCTGGTCCCGATGGGGCTGGTGAGCTACGGGTTCGTGATCCGCAGCCAGGCGCATACGCACACGGTCCCGGACGGTCTGACGCAGGACAAAACCAACCCGGCACTGGAACGGGGTGTGACCTCTAACGAGCGGGAACACCGCCACGAGATCGTTTTCGACAAAGAAAACCAGGTCGTACATCTCACTCCAACGCACGACCACACGCACGAGATCACAGTCCGTGAAGGAAAGGACGGAGAGCGGCATTTTACGCTCAGCCAGCCGGTTGACATGTATAAAGCCCGCGTCGTTCAGTACGGCGACATCGGCTACCTGGACCAGAAAGGGATCGTTTCCTCGAAGGGCGTAAACGTCGGCGACGAGTGGGAGTACCGCAGTTTCATCGCCGGGAACACCGATGCGGCCTTCATCTGGCAGTTCGAAAACATCACCCCCGCCTCGCTGGTGGACGATGCCCTCCAGTTTGAGTTCACGCAGGAAGTTTTCCGCACGCACAAAGGGATCATCTCCCGCCAGATCATCGGAGCATTCTATATCCGTAACCCGGAAACGGGCCTGATGCTCGAAGTGGAGATTTTCCAGTCGAAAGAAGGCGGTACCTCCATCTTCCGTGTTCCCCGAACCATTAATATCAGTGCGGACAAGATGAACCTGAAATCCTCCCAGCGGAATCCAAACGGGACAAGCGGCTCACGGGCCAGCGCCGTTTCCGTGCAAATCGCGCGGCAGGGCGGCGAGCTTCAGTCTTACCCGCCGGAGGATAAACTGAATATCGGCGGCGCGAACCGTGCCGAGTTTGACCTTTTCAAAGACTTCGTCGCTCCGCAGTCCAGCATGTTCGATGACAAAGGCCGTGAGATCGTGCGGCAAAATGTGATCGAGGTCTGGGTCAAATGCCTTGAACGCGGTCAGTACTTCGGAGCGGCCAAACCCGATATGTATCTGCGGCGCGCGGACGCCTCGTTCGCGTGGAACTTCTTCAAAGGGTACATGGGGATTTGGTTCCAGATGGTCATGATTTCGATGTACGGCGTGATTTTCAGTACGTTCCTCTCGACTCCCGTAACGGTCATGGCAACGTTTTTCGTTGCGCTTGGTGGTTACTTCCACCGATTCGTGGCGGCGATGGGAGCGCAAAACGTTGAAGGGGGCGGCCCTTTTGAAGCGGCCATCCGCCTGTTCCGGCAAGACAATATGACGATCGACCTCGACATGAACGCGGGTGAGACCATCCTCGCGAAAATGTTTGATACCGTGTTCCATACGTTCATCCGGTTCCTCTCAAATCTTGTCCCTGCGTTCGATTCGTTCGACACTTCGGCCTATGTGGCGCAGGGGTTCAATATTTCGTTCAATACCGTATTGATAAACCTTTGTACAGTACTGGGTTACGCGGTACCACTTTACGTTTTGGGTTATATCTGCCTGAAAATGAGGGAAATCGAGCGGTAACAGGCGCACCTCGCCTCCGGTTTGGGTTTCCTGGTTTCCTACGAACAAAAAGAGGTTTTTAATGAATAAGAAGAATAAAAACAACCAACTCACTTTTTACCTGATCCTGGCTTTAAGCGCCATCTTCATTTTGATCGCCTTCTACTATGAAGGCCGCGCGACCGAACGTTTCGGCGAGGGGCACGACGAACATTTGAAATCATTCAAGGACGCGGTAGAAAACGCGATCCCGCCCCAGGTCGGTGTTTGGTTTTCCGATAAAAACGAAGATCAGATCGGAATCGAAAACGAACTGATCCGCCGGGTCGCAGGCGCCGATGGGGCGTTGGGGCGTCACTACCGCGGCTCTTTCGACCACCCGGACGTTCATATTAATATTACGTGCGGTTACAGCCGAAATGTCGGCGCCCACACGCCAGACGTTTGTTTCACGGGAAGCGGAAGTGTTCAGGAAACACCCGTCGAAACGTTTACCGTGGATTATCAGACCGCTATTCCGGATCCAACTGACCCGAAGAAAACCGTATTGCAAGACCGGACCGCCATGTTCAAGACGGCCATTTTCAGCGATGCCACATCGCACTACAAGCAGCGGGTTTTCTGGGGCTGGAAAGGCGTTGGAACAGGCTGGGTCGCGCCGCGTTTCCCGCGTATGAAATGGAACTCGAATGAACCGATCTGCAAAATGTACGTCAGTATCCTGGAGGACAACGGATACAGCAAGCAAACAGTGGATACTTTAAAAGTCGCAGAAGAGTTTATGAAGCTTTTCCTGCCGGAACTCGACAAAATCCTCACCGGTACATACGTCCTGCCGGAAGGAATGCGCGTGATCAATGATGATAACACCAAAGAAAATGATTCCACAGAAAACGTGAATGTGAACCCAACAAAAGAAGAGGACGAATTTGATCTTTCCGCACCTGCGCCTGCAATTTCTGAAACACCCGTGACCGGGGAATCTTCCGATGACCTGGAAGTAAAATCAGAAGAGCCAAAGCCCAAGGATAATTCAGGTGACGAGGACGATCCGTTCGCGCTTTAAAATTTGACGATCGGAAATTGGAAAATGGGAATCGAAAAATATATAAAACGTGTAAAAAACTGGACTCTGACCGATGTTATGACGCATTTGCCCGTTGCGATGAGCAAGGCGGGTAACCTCGGTCAATACGTCCAGGAGTTCAAGGAGCTTTTGTCGCTTCTTCAGGATTATTCGACCGGGAAATACCGTGCGATCTCCACATCAACCCTCTCGTTGGTGATTTTTGCCGTGGCGTACGTCATTTTGCCAGTCGATTGCGTCCCGGATTTCCTGCCAGTGCTGGGATTCGGTGACGATTTGGCATTTTTGGCCGCCGTCCTTTGCAAAGTTCACGGCGAGCTTGATGCGTATAAAACGTGGAAGGAAAGCGAGAATAATCCTTCGAACCCAGTCCGAACTGCGCGGGGACGATGCTGAAAATGTTGTTCCCGTAAATTACCATGCTCTTTTTTCGTAGATCGCCAGCGCATGCAGTGCGGCCATGACTCCTTCCAGTTCTTTGCCCGAGGCGTTTCCGGGATCCCAGTAGGTCAGTTGGTACTCCAAAAGTTCTGCCACAATTTTAACCGCTTTGAAAATTCGTTCGTCTTTCAATTCCCTTTTCGGGGTCACAGCAACGAGCCAGCGCAGAATGTGCCCGCTCGCTTCCAGCATCTCTGTAGGCTGGTTTGGAGTCACGCCCTTCATTTCAAAGTATTTCGGATGCCACACTCCAATTTCGTTCTGAAGGTCCAGAACAAATTTTTTGTAGCTTTCCATAAAATTATCTGCGCGTTTGTATTCCCCCGTAATGGCCTCGTCTCCAAGCTTCATTTTCCGGCACCGAATCGCGCAGAGAAGGCCGAGAAGCTGATTCACCGCGCTGGAATCATCCAGCTTCGCATCACGATCAAGCTCATTTTTGACGATACGTTCCAGCGTCCACTTTTCCCCGTCATTCGCCTCCCATTCAGCGTCCGGCTCCAGATAGTACGAAAGGCCGATGAGGGTCAAAGAAAGGTCGCGCCCCCAGCGACAGTTTTTCTGTTCAAACTCAACGAGGTTTCGTATCTCAAAATTCTTTTTTCCTTTGGGTATCTCCGGGGAGTTGGTTTCGACATCCATTTCCGGTTCTTTTTTGGTCCCGGAATCAGATGTCTTGGCCCCTCCAGCAGGGAACCGGTAATCGATCGGCACCCTTGCGATAGCCATTGCGGCAAGTAACTGGCCCGAATATTGCTGAATTCCATATCCCAGACGCGGCATCAGTTTTTCCGTGCTTCCGGTAAACGCAACGCTGTCTTTCATCGGAATGTTCCAGCAGAGTGCGCCGATAGCGTTGATACGAGTATTATCCTCACGATGTCCCAGAAATATCTCTGCCTCGCAGCCGTATGGCATAACATAAAAAATAATGTCATTCGGGCTGTTTTCGGCCGTGCTCAATCCAATGTGTTGGTAAGTTTTCAGGATCGTTTGAATTTTACCTCTCAAATCCTCCATCTCCTCTGTGGAGACCGTCCGAATTTCCGGTTCGCTCGTATCTTCCACTTCCAACGGGATTTCCAGATCGGTTTCCTGTTCTATTTCCAGCACATTCGACGTTTTAGACTCTTCAGATTTTTCCATTTCCTCCGAATCTTCCAGGATGGAGTGTTCTCCCTCGTCCTCATCGTTCACTTCCGGAAAATCTTCCAGTTTGGCCCTTGAGTCTTCTGTTTTCTTTTCGTCAGGCGATTCCAAATCCGGTACCGGGAGCAGATCGTCGTTGACCTGTTCCCCGAAATCATTTTCCGATCGAGGAACATTAAACTCCTGAGGCAGATCCAGATCGAATTCATCTCCAGTATCCGCGAAAAGGCCCTGCAATCCCAGGCAACAGAAAACCGCAACCCCCACGAAAACGCCAATTTTGATAAAACCTTTATTCATTTTTGTTTTCCTGCCTTTCCCGGTTTCTCAGGTTTTTCGATTCCCAGAATCCTGATTTCTGACACGCCGGGCGTTTGAGGAGATTTTTCCTTGATGACGTGCAATACATAATCGTCGTGAAACGTTGCCGTAAGGACAGGGTTGCCTTCGTACTCCTGCAACAAATACGTACGGTCCCCGGGGTGAAATATCCCGTCAAGTTGCCCTGGGATAAACAATTCAGAAAGGATGGAACCATCGGAGTTCAGAGTGACAGCGCCTTGAGGGTTCTTTTTCAGCCAGACAAAAATCGATTCCAGTTTCCGCAAATCCTCAGCCGACACGGTTTGGGGGTCTTCTTTCGGTAATTCCTTGGGCGTGGCCGATGAATTTTCTGTTGGATCTTTGCCAAATTCCTGAATCTTCACTCCAGAGACGTACCGCCCGGCAGTGGGATCCGCCTGAGGAAACGAAAAACTTGGAACATCTTGTCCCTGTTGGCTGCGTCCCGCCAATTTCAGGACACGAGCCATTTCGAGAAATGCGGTTTTCCAGCTTTCATCCAGACCAATTTTAGGAAGTGATCCATCCGATGTTTCCGCGTTCAAGACCTGGGCTTCCGGGATCCAGAAAACCCGAACTGGCTCTCCTGCCGAAATGGAAGTCAAGGAGTTCTGCCAGTTCGCAAAGGTGTCGTACGGGGCATTCGATTCGATTTTATTGAAAAATCTCCGCAGCATTTCCTGGGAATTGTTCTGATTTTCCCGGGTTTTGGCGTCTAAATCGGCCAGTAAACGACTCCCTCCCAATTCCTGTAAAGACTCGTATCCTATCGAGTACATCTGCGCTAGTTGTGCCCAAAATGGGAAAAAGATCCTTCCGTCATTTGAAGTCAGGCAATAACGTACGACCGAAACAGCCGTCTGACCATGGGCGTCCTCAGGGGAATTTACCAACCTGAAAAACTGGGATTGCAAATTTTCGTTTCCTCGGGAGGGCGCCGCCTCCTGACCGGCAAAAACGTCCGCCAGGCCGTTCTGGAGCCATTGAGGGAAAATCCTGTTTTCCTGACCATCGTTGAGTGTCGTATAAAAGATTTCCCGACGTAAATTCCTGCGCATACCCAAACGGGAAAATTCCTGCGCATTTTCTGCCGTGATTATTAATACTGTCTCATTTTCTATGAAAGAAAGTTGACAGGAACTCACGTGATAGGGTGAATTTTCAGGATTCAGTACCTGCATTCGGATTTGTTCACCAGAGAATTCGGGGGTCAGCACCTTCCCCGATTGCAGATCACGAGACGGGATCAAGGATAAATCTCTGGAATTCGAAGATGTAAAAAAAGGCTTGCGCCAAAGCGAGGCAACCAACTCGGATTCAAAGCGGGTTTCTTCCGCCAACTGAATGATTTTCACCAGTTCCGACTCGCGCTGTTGCCAATAGGGATCTGTTTCGATGAAAAAGTGCGTACTTTCCAAAAGGCAGCCAGGTCTGTCGCTTTTCTGGATTTGGCTGCGAAATTCGGAAATTTTCCGGGCGAGTACTTCCTCTGGAAGAATAGGCGCTGCGGCTTTACGGACCAGAGGAATTTCAACTTCACCCACTCGAAGTGGTTTGAAAAAACCAACATCTTCGCTGGTTTTCGCCTTATTATTTCCTTCCTGAGTTTTTTTGGGGCCGGAGGGTTGATCGGATTTTTCGGGCGTTTTCGTTTGAACGCTCTCTTCAAAATCCGAAATCACTTCCTCGGAAATTTCCATCATTGCCGGTTCAGCCGCAGGGGAGTCTGTATTTGCCATAAGGACCCCGCCTCCAAGAAAAACGAGTATGCCCAACCATTGGGAAACTTTGCTTTTTATAAAATTGTACAGCATACGGCTCTCGCGAAGGGACTATCTTCAAAACCTGAATAGTCGTTTTTTTGTTTTTTTCCAGAAAAATACTCCTGATTATTTTACCCGAAAATCCCGAAAACGAAAATTCCAATTTTAGAAAAAAGGGGAGTTTTGATCAAGTTTTACGAAAAAAATTGGGGGATGGTTATTTTCCATCATAACTTATCCCTTCGTTTGATCGGCCAATCGTTAAATTTTAAAAAATCGTTAAACTTTTCCCATTTTATGTAATCAGAACACCTGAAACTGGTCGATAAAATGAATAACGTCCGAACAGAGATTTTCTGTCAGGGCCTCCCTGAAGACGTTTCAACCTGATTAAAAGCAATTTTCAGCCCGATATTTGACCCAAAAACCAGTAAAAAATCGGAAACACAATGAAAAACCTTCAGAATTTCAATTCGTTTTTTGGTGGAAATCGTGAAGAGACCCACGAAGATTTGAGACTGAATTTAAACCGGCCGCAGTTCTTCACAAACCTTTTTCACGCCGATTACAACGAAATATTGAGTACTTTTTCCATTCCGGTTTTAGTCATCATCCTTTCGATTCTCCTTGCTCATACGGCAAAAGGTCAGAATGGCTCACGTTTAAGCGATTATTTTGAAAACAGCCAAGACCCGGTGGAATCGTATTCTGTTCCTCCGCGCATGGGGTCGGCGTTTTCAAATACCCAGGCGAATTCCATCCCGACACCTCAAGCGGAAACCATGGTCCAAAAGGAACAAACCCCTGTGCCGGGATCCAACCCTGTCCAGACCTCTGAACCGGCAGTACGCACGTATGCCCTGCCTTCCGGAGGTATGGTTCGTGAGTACCGCGGTGAGGGAGGAATGTTGATTCGTGAAAATCACTGGTCTGATTCTCCGGCCGATTGGCAGGCGAATACCCAGGATCAGGCCGCCCGTGAACAAGCCATTCGGGAGCAAGCCATCCGTGAACAAGCCATCCGTGAACAGGCTGTTCGTGAACAGGCCATTCGGGAAGAGATCGCTCGTGAACAGGCCGCCCGTGAACAGGCCATTCGGGAAGAAGTCGCACGTGAATTTGCGGAGCGTGCCGCCAAAGAGCAGAAATCCCAATTCTCTGCCGTGCCCGCTTCCATTTCCCTGGATGATGAACCTGAGAAGGCCGAAACGAAGACGGAGCCGAACGCCAAAACCACGGTTTCCTCACAGTCTGAGCGTGGACTGAAAACCTGGAATACGTCTGGACTGATCCCGCAAAATTGGTCCGATAACGAAGAAATCGCCTGCGAGGACCAGATGGCTCTCCCCGCTCCGCCGGCTTTGATTGAATCACCTTTTGAAAATCAGAAGTCCGTTACACGTGAAACCCTGGCTTCGGCTCAGACTCCGGCTTCGGCCGAAACGGAAATGTTCGAAATACAGACCCCCGCTCAATCCAACGAGCTGGTCCCGCCTTCGGAAATGACTGCTTTCACGAACGACATCAAAACCGCGATTTACAATCAGAAGTACGAGACCGCAGTCAACGCGATTCAGGAAACGAACGAACCGATTCAGTCCTTCACGATGGAACCAATTTCGAGAAAAGACGTGGAGGAGGGCTGGAAAGTCGCTCCCAAACAGAATATTCAGCAGGTCAGTCACGTGGAAATGCAGCCGGAACCCCTCGGAAAAGCCAATCCTGCGGCAGGCTCGGGGATGAAGCGTCTGGCCGCCCCGCGCAAGGGAAACCACGAAAAAACGGCTTCCTCCCAGAAACGTTTCCAGATTGAAGTTTCGGAAAAAGCGCTTGGCGAGATCATCTCCGCCGGCGAAAAAGCACCCGTCATTTCCGCAGCGGAAAACACGATCGAAGCCGAAAACAACGAGATCCCGGCCACGGTGGAAATGAATCAAAGCGTGGAACTTCCTGAGTCCGAAAAGACGGAAATCGCTGAAAACGTCCCGGAGAAAAAAGTGAAGCAAACGCTCAACATTTTCGATTTTGGGATCGAGGACATGCAGGTCTTCAAAGAAAACGAAGACTTTTCCTCAGAGAAGACCGACGTGGACGCCAATTTGAACGATCCCTTCTCCTCCTCTTCAATGTGCTGCGTGGAAGAGGAAAACGAAAACGGAGAGGTCATTTCGGTTTCCGAATCCACTTCGACGATTTCCGCGATTTATTATGAATCGTGCAAAAACCGCAGTTCGGTGAGAACCATTTCGTATGAGAATAAAGACAAGGCCCCGGCAAAAGACCCCAAGTCGGGCTGGAAAGTCGTGGACAATGAGGAAGAAGAGGAATCCAACGAGCCGTTAGATCTGGATATTTTGCTCCTTCCGCCCGATGAATTCGAGGCGAAAAGCATGAACGAGATGCACCAGGAAGCCAAAGAAATGGTGAATTCCAGGCCCGCACGCACCGATTTTGCCACGGGAAAAGAATTCCCCTCTGCCGGTGACGCCTTAAACACGGATTCACTTCCTGAAGTTCCGAACGATTCGATGCCTCAGGATTCGATTTCTCGTAATTCGATTTCCCGGGAAAATTCAATGGTCCTGCCGCCGGTTCCCTCGCAGAATGAAGAAGAAACCGAACCGGCTCTGAACTTCGCGGGTTTGAAAGCTGAAGCTGAAAAAACCCTTCCTCCGGAAAACGACGTGGAACCCAACCTTCCCAATGAAGTTTCCGAACAGCCCGCCCCGCTCCTTGATCAGGACGAGGTACTCCCACCACCGGCTGAGACAGAACTGGCAGACGAGCATGGTCCTGAACTGAATACCGAGCCGGAAATCAGTGACGAGCATGGCCCCGAACTGAACACCGAGCCGGAAATCAGCAGCAACCAGGAACCTGAACTGAAAGCCGAAGAGAAACCGGAACCAAAAGCCGAGACGACAATCGAGGCAAAAATTGATGCCGAGCCGGTAGCTAACAAGGTCGCCGACCAGGTTTCCGGTCAAATCGCGGATCAAATTGCCGATCGGATTGCTGACCAGGTTGTGGAACGAACGGTAGATGAAGTCATGAAACGGATGAAAGATCGTTTGGATACGGAAACAGAGGTTCAAAAAACCGACTTCGAGGAAGTCATGATTTCCCGGATCAGGAATCAGATCGAAATGAACCAGAAACCCCAGACCGATCCGTCAGAAAATCCATCCGAAACATCGACCGTGGCAGTCGCACCGAACAAACTGGCACCCCCCGTCAGAGCGAAAGCTCCTCAAATGGAGAATCTGGAGGAAGTGGAGTCACTGAATTCCCTCTCCTCCGAAGAAGAAGCTGAACAAAAGCAAATCGCGGCAGAACCGGTCGCTCCCATGATTCAGGAACCGAGCGCCACGATCGGAACTCAGGTTCAGGAACCTGCGCCCCTGGACACACTTGAAGTGCCTAAAGCCGAGCCAAAAGAAGCTCCAGGTTTCGTGAAACTTTCCGGGCGCCGTAAGAACAGACAAACCGTAGAAGCTCCCAAAACCACGGCTTCAACGACACCAGCGGCTCAGCCCGCTCCGGCGGCTCAGCCCGCTCCGGTCGCTCAGCCCGCTCCGGTCGCTCAGCCCGCTCCGGTCGCTCAGCCTGCTCCGGTCGCTCAGCCTGCTCCGGTCGCTCAGCCCGCTCCGGCAGCTCAGCCTGCTCCGGTCGCTCAGTCTGCTCCGGTAGCCCAGCCCGCTCCGGTCGCCCAGCCCGCTCCGGTCGCCCAGCCCGCTCCGGTAGCCCAGCCCGCTCCGGTCGCTCAGCCCGCTCCGGTCGCTCAGCCTGCTCCGGTCGCTCAGCCCGCTCCGGTCGCTCAGCCCGCTCCGGCGGCTCAGCCCGCTCCGGTCGCTCAGCCCGCTCCGGTCGCTCAGCCCGCTCCGGTCTCCCATGACCCGTGGGAATCAGCTTCCAGGCAAAATTCACTGCAATTTGAAAAGCAGACACTACGATCTAATGAAAAAAGCAGTTCCGTAAAGGAATTGACGATCCAGTCCTGCCAGGGGATGGTTTTGAACATCAAGAGCCTGGTCCGTCAGATTTCGATCGAAAACACCAAATTCTGCGATTACGTGGAACTCGGCCGGAATCAGATCGCGGTCATTGGAAAGTGCGAAGGAAAGACCATGGTTAAAATTGAATTCCATGACGCAAACATCAAGCCGATGCTTTTCCTTGTGACGGTTCAGGCGAATGACCCGAACGCGAAGATCCTCACAGATTGGGGGCACACGCTGGAATCCAAACTGAACCAGAACGCCGGGAATGAAAACCTTTCCATATTCCTGTTCCAGAATCGGATTTTTGTGAAAGGCAAACTGCAGTCCCCGCTTCATTCGGATGAACTGATGAATATCGTTCAGAAGGACTTTGTTCGTATGAAAAACGAGCAGCAGAACCTGAAAGTTCCAGGGATTTCCGAGAAAAACAACAAAATGATTCTCGTCAATATGTTGACGTCCAATTGAGTAACAACCCCCGGGAATCAACCTTAAAAAAACACAACCCTATTTTAACAGCCTGAAAAGGAGAGGATAAAAATGAGCAAAAATGAAAACCAGAATTCCTTGAAAAAATCTCTCGGATTGGTGGGAATTTTATGCCTCGTTTTAGTGATGATTTGTTCGGTTGGATGCAAGTCCGTCGATTTGGAAGGAAACCCAAAGAAACACACGAATCCTTTCTCCTCCAAAGAACGGAAACTGAACGAGCTGGAAAAGCAGATCGAGATGCTTTTCGGAGAGGCTGAAAAAGCCCAGAGAAGCGGAAAAGTACACGAAGCCCGGAAAGCCTACGAGCAGATTCTGGTCATTTACGACAAAAACAAGGATAACAAAGAACTTAAAAAAGAAGCCGAACCGTATTGCCGCCTCGGAATGATCATGGAAACCTTCGGGCAGTACGACATGGCCGAAAAGTATTACCGTGAAGGAATGGCCGTCGCTCCAAACAATCCTGCGCCGGTGAACAGCATGGGATACTGCTACCTGAATCAGCACCGTCTGGATGAAGCGATCGAGTACTTCCACAAAGCCATTGAGCTGGCTCCGATGGAACCCAAGTATAACAATAACCTGGCGCTCGCTTACGGATTGAAGAAGGATTATGGACAGGCTTTCAAATACTTCCGCCGTGTTTCTTCCGAGGACGAAACCTACTACAACATGTCCGCAGTTTTCGCGATGAATAATGATGAGGAACGGGCGAAATCCGCTCTGCAGCAGGTTGTCGCGATCAATCCGAATCACCGTGAGGCGCAGCGTATGCTGGCAACCTACTCCGAAGCGGAGCAGAATCCCGACATCTACGGTGAACAGATGATGGCTGGCGGATTCACAGGAAACACAGTTCCCTACCAGCCGGCCCAAACTTCCGGAGCCATCGGGAACTACGCGGCTCCCAATTTGCCGCCCGTCAACAGTGCCCCCGCCGCGCCCGCCGCGCCCGCCGCGCCTGAGTCCGCTCCTGCAGCCTCATCCATGCCCGGTACGGCAGGAACGCCCTCGTTCACAAAGACCTACGGCTCGATCCATCATCTGAAGTAAGAATTGATCCTGACTCAACACAGGGGCGGCGTTTCCAAAAGAACGCCGTCCTTTTTTTATCCTTTAACTATCTGATTTGCAAGTTTTTCCAAAAAATTCCTCTTTTTTCCCTGGAAATCACTTGCAATTCCCCCATCCCCGCGTACAATATTAATTAAAAGTGAAATAAAATCTTCATGATTTCAGGGGAGATCATGAACCCGATCCTTTTAATATCACGCACAATTCAATGATCCGATTCCACTCCTTGCTGACGTCCTTTTTCCTCCTCGCGGGGACCTTGCTCCCGTTGGCTTCTGCCTCCGCGGCAACCTACGACAACCTCGATCTGACAGATCAGGGCGAACAGTTCACGATCAATGGTTCCAGCGAAAAGGCTTACTTGACGGGAACTCTGACCGGTGGCGCGGACCAGGAGATTTACTTTACGTCCGTCCGCGGGAATTTCCTGTACATGCAGTGCACCGACGTGAGCGGTTTCTCCGGCACCCTCACGGCCGGCCCGTCCACGAACACCTCCTACGGAACCTGGATCTCGCTTGACGGCTCGACGACCGATTTCTCCACCGTCACGTTCAACCCCAATCCCGGTAAAGTCAACGATGGAGGCGCCAACCAGGGCAAGTCCATCGACGCGGGCATCCTCGTCAATTTCAATGTAACGAACAAGACCCTGAAAATCGGCGCGATCTCCGGCGATGGCATTTTCAGGTCCGAGGGAAGCTCCAACGGGAAAACGATCTCGATCCAGGTCGGCGCGAAAAACATCGACACGGAGTTTTCCGGCAGTTTCTCCCGCTACCAGAATTCCAATTTCACCATCGAGAAAGTCGGAACCGGCACGTGGACCTTCACCTCGGACTACGATACGTACTACAACAATGCGCCGGTAGGAACCACCACCAAGAACAACTACACCGGAAACACGACCATCACCGAAGGCACGATCCAGCTCGGCAACGGCGGAACGGTCGGCCATCTGGGTACGTCAACCGCCCCCAACAGTCTGACGAAAATCATCATCGGCGAAAATGGCACGCTGGCTTTCAACCGCTCCGACGTGGTGCAGTTCTACAATAACATCCAGTCTTCCGGCACGATAAACGTCATTGGCGGTGAAGTCGCTCTACGCGGCTCCGTGACCGGTTCGATCATCAAGACCGGCTCCGGTATTCTCGCGATCGGAAACGACAACGGGACCAATCTGACGAAAATCACCATCAAGGAAGGGACGCTGGATAATTACGCGGCATCCCGTCTTGGAGACGGCAAGACGGCAATCGTTCTGGACGGCGGAACATTCAGAGAAAAGGACGATAACGTCACACTTTCGAATAAATTCACCTTCCAGTCCGCCAGCACGATCGACATCCCGGAGAACGTTACAACCTACATCTCGAGCAGGATCGACAACGTATCCGGTCAAACCGGCAAACTGACCAAAACCGGCAAGGGGACCCTCGTTTTCACAGGCGCCAACGAGTACACCGGCGGTTACATCATCAATCAGGGCACGATCCAGTGCGGCAATAATGATGACGGTCACATCAACAACTCCGCCTCGGTGACGGTCAACTCCGGCGCCGCATTTGGTTACAATCGCGCGGCAAACCCGGCGGTGGTTCCTCCGACCAACGTTTTCACGGTCAACGGCGGCAAACTCTTCAACTCCGGCGCACGGGCCATCGAGTTCCAGAACGTCACGATGCAGTCCGGTGGCCTGACGCTCGAAAACACCGGCACCTCAACGCTCGGCGCCAAGGTGAAGGCCACCGAAGGCGGCGTCCTGAAGTTC
>JAFTCU010000270.1 GCA_017454585.1 Thermoguttaceae bacterium
GGTGGCCTGCGTCCAGTCCCGAACTCCCCGAAATTCACCGCGACCGCCTGCGCCCATCACGGCCAGACGTACGGCTCGCTGATCCTCGTGGACCCGCAGCTGAAGGACGACGATTTCATGAGCTGCATCCGCCGCATCACGCCCGACCAGGGTTTCCCCGAAACGGAAATGGGGTACGGCGGCGACCAACCCGCCCAGTACGCCACGGCGCACCCGCTTTCCGAGCAGTTTTACATTTGCGTTTACGACCCGTTTGCCGTCTGGAATGACTTCCTGCAGAATAATTACGGGATTTACCTCCTTGACGCGTTCGGCAATCGCACGCTCCTTTACCGCGACCCGGAAATTTCCTGCCGCGACGCGTTCCCGCTGAAGACCCGCGCGATGGACCCGGTCGTTCCTCACCGGACGCTCGTCGGTTTGCCGCTCGCACCGGGGGAAACGTTCAAGCCCGTGAACCCACAAACGCTTCCGAAGACCGCAAACATTGGTCTGGTGAACGTTTACGACACAAAATTGCCTTTCCCGGAAGGAACAAAAATCGAGCGTTTGCGCATCGTGCAGGTCCTTCCGAAGCCGAACCCGATCGCCGACTCGCCGCGAATTGGCTACGGCGACCAGAAAAACGCCCGGCGGATCCTCGGCACGGTCCCGGTCGAAGAGGACGGAAGCGCCTACTTCACGGTTCCGGTCAATATACCGCTTTACTTCCAGGCCCTTGACGCGAACGGCGTGGCGGTTCAGACCATGCGCTCCGACACG
This sequence comes from Thermoguttaceae bacterium, assembly GCA_017454585.1. Next base: position 763 of record JAFTCU010000270.1, read on the forward strand.
TACGTCCACGAGGGTGAGGAACTCATTTGCCAGGGGTGCCACGAGGACCGCCACAGCGCGATCACGGCCCGCCCGAAAGTACCGACTGCGATGCGCCGTGCGCCGAGCGTCATCAAACCGGACCCGGAGGGGAGCAATCCGTTCAACTACGTGACGCTCCTTCAGCCGACCATCGACGCGAAATGTGTGAAATGCCACGCTGAATCGAACGATCCGAAGGCGATCGACCTGGGCCGCGGTCCGGAAAACGAGCACTTTTTCACGTCGTTCCGGAATTTGAAACCGTACTGCTTCTTCTACAATCACTACTTGTGGACGGACGCGCAGACCTACCCGGGCAAATTCGGCTCGAACGCCAGCCAACTTTACAAAATCCTGACGTCCGACCACCACGGACTGAAACTCACGCCGGAGGAGCTTTACCGCTTCACCCTCTGGATGGACAATAACTGCGACTTTTACGGTTCCTACGATTACTGCGAGCTTCAGCGCCAGGGCAAAATCGTTCAGCCGGAACTGGAGTAAAACCAACTGCAAACCACTTCGGCCTGACCATTCAAGTTAAATCAACGAAGTTTTAAACGAGAGAGAAATCCCATGTTGACCCATAAATATTTCATTCGATCCATGAAAGACATCCTCTTCTTTCTGACGCTCCTCCTGGGAGTCTTTCTCTTTCAGAACGCGCTGATGGTCCAGAACAGTCTGGTCCCGGAAGGAACACTCCCCAGTGTCACCGCTCAGGACGCTGCAGACGACGATGACGATGCCGCAGGGGATGACGATGACTTTGAGGATGAGGGGGATGATGACGCGGAAAACGTCGGCGATGATGACGACGACGATGATCTCGGCGATGACGACGATGATGATATGGAAGATGAGAACCTCGGCGACGATGATGATGACGAAAGTGGTGACGACGAAAGTGGTGACGATGATGATGAGGAAGCCAAACCAAAATCACGCCTGAAAGTCGGCGAAGAGGAAGACCCCGAAGCCATTCTGAATCAGTACAAAAACAAAGTACTTTACGAAACAAAACGTTACCAGTACGGTGACGCGTCCATCCGCGAAATCCTTCTCAGGAATCCTACGACGGTTCTGGAATTGGTCGATGCTGCACACAATTTTGCGAATTTGTCGCGGTTCGATCTGGCCAATCTTTTCTATAAAAAAGCACTTGATGCCGGGCCTTCTGCGAAGGACGTGACCAAGTTGGTGACGATTTACGGCCGTGCGTTTTTCGCGACCCTTTCGGAGAATCCGAATCTTGCCCCTCACGGAAACGCTTTCGGGAAATTTATCCTCGGTGAACTGGAAAAACGTTTTTCCACCGATCCGGATTTCATCAACGAGATGATAGATCAGCTTTCCAGCCCGGACGAGCAGGAACGAAAAGTCGCGCTGACGGAGCTTCTGACCTACCAATCTCTTTCCCTTCCGGCCCTTTTGGAGGTTTATACCAAACTGGACCCGAAAACTGACGCCAGGAAAGTTCAAACCCTCGAAACGGCTCTTCAGAATTTCGGAGATGCTCTGGTCAGCGGTCTTGGAGCCATGCTGGATTCCGGTGATCCCAAACGCTTGACGCCGATTTGCCGTTTCCTGAAAATTCTGGCGGGAAAGAAAAATCGCGATGCGCTCATGCTTCTGCTTTATTCGGCGGTCATCAACGGAAAAGACCACGAACTTTCACAGGAAGTTGTGCCTCACCTGGAACCGCTCTTTAAAAACCCCAAAATGATGAAGGCGCAAATCGCTACGATTCTGAAGAACCAAATCTCGGCGATCCAAAAAGAAAAGCAGGTACTGGAAACGATCGGAAACGATGATTCCGTCGTGGTCGTGTGGCGTTGGAACCCGGAAAGCAAAACGATTTTTCCGACAACGGCCAACCGTTTGGTCAAATACCGTCAGGACTCCTACCGTTTCGCCCGTGCTTTCTGGGATCTGTACCCTGATGATCCGGAATCCCGGAAACTTTTCTTCATGACCACCTCGGAATACACGGCAACTTTTATGGACGAGTTCCAGGAAACTTCCCTGAAAACGAACCAACTCGTTAAAACGCCGGAATTTCAGAAACTGATTGAAGAATTTTCCATCGAGGAAATGGAAACGTATCTGAGCGAATGTCTCGACTCACAGTTTTATGACGCGGCAATCCTGGCAGTCCTGGCTCTGGGGGAAAATGGGGATGAATCCATCCTCCAATCCAATGCGGAACGCAAAAATCTGAAAGTCGATCCAACCCTTATGACGCAGAACTCCGATAGTTATTCACTCCTGGTGAAAGCCATACAGTCTCCGAACCGCCTGCTTCGTTTCGCGGCACTCCAGACCATCATGAAGTTGAACCCGCAAAAACCGTATCCCGGTTCGTCACGCGTCATAGAAACCATGGCCTGGTTCCTGAATACAACGGGGCGCAGCGAGGTGCTGGTCGGTGCCAAAAACTCGGCAGAAGCGACGTTTATCGGGGGCCGCTTCTTCAAATTCGGTTTCAATTTTGATACCGGAACGAACATTAAAGAAATCGTTGGGAAAGCGCTCGAAAGCAGTGACTACACGGCAATCCTGATGAATGTTGAGCTTCTGGCGAACGAGGCGGATCTGCTGCTCCAGCAGCTCAAACTCGACCCGCGCACGGCGGACATTCCACTGGTTCTGCTTGCCTCGCCAGACGATTTTAAAACGGCTGAACTGATGTCCCACCGCATCCCCAAATGTATCTGGTTCCCGATTCCTGCCCGGGATGAAGACATTCAACTCCTGATTACGGCCATTAATCAAATCAAAACTTCGGTCAAACTCACTCCTGAACAACGCGTTGTTCAAACCCGGGCTACTCTGGTTTGGGCGAGTGAGATCATGCGTACCCACCAGGGCGGTTGGGCGGAACGTCTGCCGATCCGCGCTTCGGAAACACCAAATTCTTCCATTTTGGACGAATCTCAGGAAGGTTCTGAAGAACCCAAGGCGGAAACTGCGGATCCCTCGAAAGACCCACAACAGGAAGAGATCCAATCTCTCCTGGATGAAGCCAAAAAAAGAGAACCGGTGAATCTTTTGACCGAGATTAAAACCGACAATCGCCCGGGACTTTCAATCGACTGGGGCAAACCGGCTGCGTTGTATGACGTGACACCGCTCGTTTCGCCGGTTTTGAAACTTTACTTTAACCCGGAATTCCTGAAAGAATCACTGGAAGTTCTCCGCTGGATCGGCTCGCCGCGTGCGCAGCAGTCTCTCGCATTCATCGGGACCTCCGGCACTTTCAGTTACTCCGCGAGTAAACGGGCGGCACGAATCCTGCGCGAAAACACTTTGCGCTACGGGGTACTCCTGAAAACCCAGGCAATCAGCGATTTGTACGACCTCTACAATAACACGCCGGAAAAGAACGTAAAACTTCTGGAAGTCCGCGGTATGGTCCTCGACGCGCTGGAAGCCCCGCTGAATTCCAAATCCCAGCCTGATGCCACGCTGGACGAAGAAATCCCGGAGGAAGATGAAACCGCAGAGGAAACTGAAGACCAAACAGAGACCGAATCGGATGATGAATCCGACGAAGATGAAGAGGATATGGACGAAGAGGAAGATGAAGAAAAAACTTCCTCCGACGATGAAGAGGATATGGATGGTGATGAGGAAGACTACGATGATGAGGAACTGGAAACCGTCGATGAGGATGGTGACGATGATGATGTCGATGACGACGAACTTGAGGAGGATGGTTTAAATACCGACGATCAAAAAGCGGATGAACAGAAACCTGACGAGCAAAAGCCCAACACGAAACCCGACGGGAAATCGGTGGAACTCAGCGACGATGAAATCCAGGACCTGGAAGACGCGCTTGATCAGGAAATCGAACCGCTTGATTAGGAGGCCGCCGTGGGGTACTGCAGTCTGCGCCAGTGCGTTGAGGACCTCCGCCGGACCGGGCGTCTGGTGGAGATCGACGCGCCGATCGACCCGAACCTCGAAATGGCGGCGATCCAGCGCCGGGTTTTCGCCGCCGGCGGCCCCGCGCTTTGGTTTACCAACGTAAAAGGCTCGCGCTTTTCCATGGTTTCCAACCTCTTTGGAACCCGGGAACGACTGCATTTCATCTTCCGTGACGCTCTGGAAATTCTGCCGCGGGTCCTGCGGCTTGGTGTGGACCCTTCCGATTTTATGCGTCGGACCGGCCTTTACCTGAACTGGAAAACGCCCTGGTCCGGCTGGTGCTCCCGTCCCAAAAAAGTCCGGACCGGACCGGTCTTTCAATCGACCTGCGCACTCTCAGAACTTCCGCGCCTGAAATCCTGGCCGAACGACGGCGGGGCGTACGTGACGCTTCCTCAGGTTTACACGGAGGACCCCGACGCGCCGGGACTTCTGCGCTCCAACCTCGGCATGTACCGCGTCCAGCTCAACGGAAACGACTACGGCCCCGACGAAGTGGGGATTCACTACCAAATCCACCGCGGGATCGGGATCCACCACGCCCGGGCGATCGCTCATGGCGAGAAACTCCGCGTGAATGTTTTCGTGGGCGGCCCCCCTGCGCTGGCGGTCGCCGCCGTAATGCCGCTCCCGGAAGGAATGAGTGAACTGCTTTTTGCCGGAATTCTGAACCAGCGCCGGGTCCGCATGGCCGCGCCCGCAGGCATCGATTTGCCGGTCTCGGCCGAGGCGGATTTTGCGATTTGCGGCACGATCGAGCCGGAAACCGTCAAAAAGGAAGGTCCTTTCGGCGACCATCTCGGCTACTACAGTCTGGCGCACGATTTCCCGGTTTTGAAGGTCGAGCGGGTTTTCTGCCGCCGCGATGCGATCTGGCCGTTCACGGTCGTTGGGCGGCCGCCTCAGGAAGATTCGATGATCGGCGAGTTCATCCACGAGCTGACGCACGACCTGATGCCGCAGACGATCCCGGGCGTGAAGGAAGTCCACGCGGTCGATGACTGCGGCGTTCACCCCCTTCTTTTGGCCATCGGCTCGGAGCGTTACGTTCCGTACGAAAACCCACGCCGGCCGCTGGAGCTTTTGACCCTTGGAAACGCCATTTTGGGGACCGGCCAGCTTTCGCTGGCGAAGTACGTGCTACTGGCGGCAGGCGAAGACGATCCCACGCTCACGGTCCGGGACGTTCCACGTTTCCTGCGTCACGTTCTGGAACGAGCGGACTGGCGCTCCGACCTCCATTTCCAGACCGGAACCTCGACCGACACGCTGGACTATTCCGGCGGGGCCCTGAATCACGGCTCCAAAATCATCATCGCGGCCGCCGGTCCCAGACGGCGCGAGCTTCCCGCCCGGCTCGAAGACGCGGAAGCGCTCCGCCTCCCGGAAAACCTTGGCGTTCGGAATCCTGCCGTTCCTCTTCCCGGCGTGCTGGTTTTGGAGGCTCAGCCCTGGAGCGACGATGGAACGCAGCACGACGCAGGCCGGCTGGCCGAGGAATTCTGCGCGGCTTTCACGCCTCACGACGCGTTGAACGCCTTCCCGCTGATCGTTCTGGTGGACTCGACCGCCCACGCGGCGGCTTCCATCCGGGATTTCCTCTGGACCACGTTCACGAAAAGCGACCCGGCCCGCGATTTGTTCGGCATTGGCCCGACCTGCGTGAACCGCCACGTCGGTTTTGAAGGCTCCATCGTGATCGACGCGCGGAAAAAATCGTTCCACGCTCCGGAACTGGAAGAGGACCCGGAAGTTACGCGCCGCGTTGAGGCGCTCGCCGCGCCCGGCGGTCCGCTGCACGGTCTTTTTTAGAAAGCGAAATATCCAAATCCAAACCGTTTTTAAGTTATTATGGACGAAATTCAGGTTTTAACGATCAATCCCCCCAAAACCCGAGTCAGTGAGCTGACTTTGGGGTGGAACGTTGCGATGAATCGTGCGCCCAAGGTAGAAATTCGCACGCTTTCAGCCACGATGCGCGCGCCGCAGGCCCTGACCGTCCGCATTTCGCCGCCTTCGATCTCGGTTAATAGTTTTTACTTCGGCGACCCGGCCGAGCTCTGCAAGCCTAACGAAAAGAAAAAACCGGGTGAGGGTGAAACCTTCGGGGAAAAGAAAACCGGGAACGGCACGATCGGCGGTTTTTCGCCCGAAGACTCGATTTTGCCGTGGGACGAAAACGCACCGGGAAGCGCCGAGGACGACACGGAGGAGGCCCCGCTTCCTTCCCGCGAGCGAAACCTCACGGAGCCGACGAGCGAAGACCTTCTTCCGGACGGCGCGTCGCCTGATTCGCTTGACCTCCCGGTCGGGGAAACTTCGGAAAACCTGGAATCTGCGGAAAACGCCGAGACCGACGCCAGTTCCGCCGCGCTTCAGGAGTCGATCCCGGAAAGCATGACTCACCTTCTGCCGCCGAAAAACCTGATCAAGCTCGAGGACCGCTTGCGCTACCTGCTCCAGCCGCCTCTTGAGCAGCTTTACACGGACAAAAATCTGGTCTTCCCGTTCGTCCCGTTCCACTACCAGTGGGAGGGCGTTTCGTTCCTTTATTCCCGGGATTCGGCCATCCTCGCGGATGAGATGGGCCTCGGGAAAACGATGCAGGCCATCACGACCGTCCGCCTTCTGCTGAGAAACGGCGACATTCGGAACGTTCTTTTCGTCTGCCCCAAGCCGCTGGTGACGAACTGGAAGCGGGAATTCGAGGTCTGGGCGCCGGAGATCCCGATCCTGGTCATTCAGGGCGACCGCGTTCGGCGGGAGTGGCAGTGGGGACTTCAGGACATTCCGGTCAAAATCGCCAATTACGAGCTTCTGAACCGGGACCGGGACATTTTCGCGCCGAAGAAGGGGATCCCGAAGCACTTCGATCTGGTCGTTCTCGACGAGTCCCAGCGGATCAAGAACATTCGGAGCGCGACTTCCTCCGCCGCGCGCGCCATCTCCCGCACCCGAAACTGGGCGATGACCGGCACGCCGATCGAAAACTCGCCGGAAGACCTGGTCGGGATCTTTGAGTTCCTCTCGCCCGGCTACCTTTCCAGCGACATGAAACCGTCGGTGATGAGCCGCGCGGTGCAAGACTACATTTTGCGCCGGACGAAAGACTTGGTCCAGAAGGACATGCCGCCGCGCCTCTACCGCGACGCGGAGCTTTTCATGACTCCCGAGCAGCAGGAAACGTACACGATGGCCGAATCCCAGGGGGCGCTGCGCCTTTCGGAAATGGGAAACGCCGTCACGATCCAGCACGTTTTCGAGCTGGTCCTGCGCCTGAAACAGATCTGCAATTTCGACCCATGTACCGGCGAAAGTCCCAAACTCCAGCGTCTGGAAGCCGACCTGGAAGAAATCGCCGCCAGCGGCCGCAAAGCGATCGTTTTCAGCCAGTGGACCGAAACGATTTTCCGGTTGGCGAAGCATCTGGAACGTTTCGGCGCGCTTCAGTACCACGGCAAGATCCCGCCGGCCAAGCGTGATGCAGTCGTGCAAAAATTCAAGAACTCGCCGGACCATCATGTTCTGCTGATGAGCTACGCGACCGGCGCGGTAGGACTGAACCTCCAGTTCTGCAATTACGTCTTCCTCTTCGACCGCTGGTGGAACCCTGCAATCGAAGATCAGGCAATTAACCGCGCGCACCGGATCGGCGTCAAAGGGGCGGTCACGATCACGCGCTTCTTGATGATCAACACGATCGAGGAAAGAATCAACCGGATCCTGGAAGAAAAACGCGCCCTTTTCGAGACGATCCTCTCCGGCTCACGCGAAGAACCGAAAAAACTGGGGCTTACGCAGGAAGAAGTTTTCGGACTCTTTAAACTCAAGAGTCCGAAAGGAATCATTCATAAACTCTAATAAAAAGGCCCCTCATTGAGGAGGCTAGCTCTTGCAAGCGAGACTGGGGGAGTTCCACAAATGCGCCGTCCAACTCCCCCCGGCGCTAACGCGCCACCCCCCTCAAAGAGGGTGGCTTTAAAACTCGCCCGGGAAATTACCGGCAGTTCAAAATCTCCGCGATGTGCATCGTTTTGATTTTCTTCATCGCCGGGTCCAGCTGCATGATCCCGCCGAAGTGCATGATGCAGCTGGAATCGATCGAGCAGACGACGTCCGCGCCGCTTGCCGCGATATTCTGGACCTTCCTCCGGCCCATGTCGAGCGAAATATTCGGGAATTTCACGCTGAACGTCCCACCAAAGCCGCAGCAGTCTTCCATCTCCGGGAGCGGGCAGTAGGTCAGCCCCTTCACATTCTTAAGAAGTTCGACCGGCTGGTTCACGATCCCCAGCTCGCGCCGACCGTGGCACCCGATGTGGAGCGTGACTTTGTGGGAGAATTTCGCGCCCAGATCGGTCACGCCGAGCACGTTCACGAGGAACTCCGTAAACTCCA
>JAFTCU010000271.1 GCA_017454585.1 Thermoguttaceae bacterium
CCAGAAGCAAGTAGGGCCAGGCAAGTCTGCAAAGGCGCAAAACTAAGGTCGAACCTATGTTTGGCCTGATGAAATGGTGCATTGGCTTCCGTGATTTCATTCGGCGAGGATTGGCCAACGTAACGAAAGAGTTCTTAATATTGATTGCAACGATCAATATTAAGCGCCTTCATACCCTTTTGGCCGTTGAAGGGTAAAATAACATAAAAATAGCCACCCCACACGACCGCACTGAGGCCATTTAATCAAACGGTTTTCAAAATTTAAAAACCTGTAAGGTTTTTTAGGTTTGAGTGTGTTTTAAGTGCAACAAACTGGTGATGACCCCGTATTTTTAAGCAAAGGGGGAAATATCCCACCAAAATCATTCTAAAAAATATTCTTTTTCATCGCATCGTACGCCAGTTTCAGAAGCTCCGGCGTGTCGTGGTTTTCGCAGAACGGTTTGTTGAAAATCTCCAGCGAGTACGTGCCGGAAAAACCGATCTCGTCAAGCAGGGCGCTCACCTCTTTCAGCGGCGCAACTCCCTCGCCCGGCAAAACACGGTCCGAGTCCTGCAAACTCAGGCGTTCCCGCCCGCCGGGCCAGTCGTTCCAGTGGAAATTCGGAAGCTGACGGCCATTGAGCTGACGCAGCGAGGCGAAATCGTTCCCGCCGCGGTAAAGGTGGTAAACGTCCAGCAGAAGCGAGGCGCGTGGGTGGGCCGCCTCGGTCGTGATCCAGACCGCGTCGGAGAGTTTCATCAGCGTCGGGCCCGCGCCCCAGATTTCGAGCTGGGGAGTGATCTCAAACTGGTCACCCAGTTCGAGGACCGCCCGGTAACGCTCGGCAATGTCCGCCAGAGGAATGCCCGGTTTGTTGTAGATCCCGGACGGCGAGGCGGCCAGCGCGGAACCGCCCAGCGCCTTCATCTGTTCCATCGCCAGGCGCATTTCGTCGAGCGCTTTCTGCCGGACCTCTTCTTCCGGGTGCCCCCACGCGATGAAATTGATCCCGCCCACGACTCGCATGCCGCAGTCGTCGAGCTGCTTCCTCAGTGCGGCCAGCGTACCGCCGGAGGCCAGGAACCGGTCCACGTCGCGGAACCATATCTCGATGTTCCGGAAACCCGCCTCATGCGCAAGGCGGATCTGCTCGTCGATCGGAAGGTTTTTGTAGATGATCGTCGCCGTGTTCAGCGCGATGCGGTCTTCCTTCGGGTTTGGCGCGGCAGTCTCCTCATCGGCGCAAAGGCGCGCGGTAGCGCAGGCGGCCAAAGCGAGGGCGGAAACGGAAGATTTCAGAACGGTTCGGCGAGTAAGCATGGGGGGAACCTTTTTAAGAAAGAAAATTCTTGAGTGTGAATGGAATTGAAGGCCCCATCCTCGAGGGGGCTGGCTCGCGAAGCGAGACTGGGGGAGTTTAGTGGAAACGTCCATCAACTCCCCCCGGCGCTAACGCGCCACCCCCCTCAAAGAGGGTGGCTTTTTAATCATTTTCAGGCGTTTTTCTGCGCGAAGTCTTTCATGAACTCGGCGAGTTTCTCAACGCCTTCCAGCGGCATCGCGTTGTAGATCGAAGCGCGGAAACCACCGACGCTGCGGTGACCTTTGAGCGATTCCAGACCCAGCGCCTTCGCTTCGGCCAGGAATTTGTCGTTCAGGTCGTCGGTCGGCATCTTGAACGGAACGTTCATCAGCGAGCGGCATTCCGGTTTGGCGTGGCCAAGGTAGAAACCATTGGATCCGTCGATCACGTCGTACAGGAGCTTCGCTTTCTTCTGGTTCAGTTCGTACAGTTTGTCCACACCGCCGATCGTGTTCAGGATCCAGTCGGTCACGAGTTTCACGACGTAAATCGAGAAGCACGGAGGCGTGTTCAGCATGGAGCCGTTTTCGGCCATTTTCTTGTAGGAAAGAACACCGAGAAGACCGTCGGCGGAGTTTTCGACGAGGTCATCGCGCATCACGACGATCGTCACACCGGCCGGGCCGCAGTTTTTCTGGGCGCAGGCATAAATGCAACCGTACTTGCTGATGTCGATCGGCTTGTACATGAATTCGCTTGAAGCGTCCACGATGATCGGGACGTTACCGGTGTTCGGCTCGGTCTTGAACTGCACACCCTGGATCGTTTCGTTGGAAGTGTAATACACGTAACGGGCGTTTGGGTCAAGGTCCAGCTCACTGTCTGCCGGAGTGCGTTTGAAGCCTTCAGCGCTTCCGTCCCACGCGCAGCGGAGCGTACCCTGGGATTTGCCTTCTTTGAAAGCTTTGGTGCTCCAGGTACCGGTGCAGATGTAATCCGCGGAGCCGCCTTTCAGGAGGTTCATCGGGAGCATACCGAACTGGAGGTACGCGCCGCCCTGGAGGAAGAGGACTTTATAATTATCCGGGATATTCATCACTTTGCGAAGATTGGCTTCACAAGCGTCGATGATGGCCTGGAAAGTCTTGGAACGGTGGCTGATTTCGAGGATGGAAATACCAACACCCGGCAAAGCGAGAAGATCACGCTGGGCTTCTTCAAGGACTTGCAGCGGCAGAACAGCCGGACCGGCGGAAAAGTTGAACACACGTTCCATTGAGTAACTCCTTAAATTGATTGGTGATGTTAATGACCCAGTATTTACGCAAACACTTGGGGACATTATCAAAACATATTATACCACATTCCGGGATTTTGTCCAGTGGGGGAGAAAATGAGGAAATCTTTGTTTTTCGATTAAGATACGTAAAATGCGTAAAATTTTCTGGTTCTGTTGTTTATTCTAATAATAACGAAACTTCCGGTCGATACAGTAAAAACGATTACACTGTATTTCACGCCAAAACAGGACTGAAATCATGAAAAAATTTGCCTTAAAAACTTTATGCATCCTTTTTCTTCTGGGCTTTGCCGTGAGTAATGCCTTTGCTGAGGAAAAGTCGGGTTCCGCTCAGGTATCACCCGAAATGATGGAACGATTTGAACGCCTTGAGGCAGAGACAAAACAACTCCGGGAAGAGGTCGCGCGTCTGAACGCTCAAAAGAAGAGCGTGGTGAAAAGCTCAGGAGAAGTTTCCGAAGAGATACCCGTTCTTCCTCAGGGTGAAATGGTGGTTCCGGAATCAATGGTTGGGGCAAATATTGATTCAGAATTCAACGGCTCGGAACAGGAAAGAATGACCCGTGCCGAGGTGGATGCCTATATCGAGAGGTACATTCACGACAGCGCTTGGAAAGTGGGTAAAATGAGGGTCACGCCTTACGGGATGATTTGGGCGTCGCTGCTTTATACGGACCGGAAAACGGATATGGCAGACTGGATCGGGAATCCGCTTCCCGGGGCCGCCAACGACCGGGCCGTCACGTCCATTTCTGCCCGAGCAACACGTTTGGGGTTGAAAATAGACGCGCCAGATGTGAATATTCTGGGTGGGATGAGGTCCTACGGTCTGGTGGAAATCGACTTCGAGAATAATTACAACGCTGAAAATAAAGGAACGATCCAGCTCCGTGAAGCGTACTGGGCCCTGGAAAATGATTGTTACAAGATCCTTTTTGGTCAGACCAAAGATATAATCTCGCCCTTATACGCGCATTTTTATGACTATAATGCCTTGTATGGGCTTGGAAACCTTGGTTACCGGAACCCGATGTTGAGTTTTACGCGGTACTTCCATCTTTCGCAAAACGTTCGCATGGATTGGACGACCGGATTGGTACAGATTTGCGGGATGGATCATACGGGCTTTGACCAGATGGGGAGTTACCCGTCCATTCAGAGCCGTATCGGTTGGACGATTGCCCGGGATTGCTGCAGATATCCGGTCAAATTCGGCATCGGCGCGCATATCGGCGAGCAGCGTTATGATTTTCCGGCTGAATCAGACAGGATCCAGTCCTGGTCTGTGAACCTGGACCTTGAACTCCCGGTTACAGATCGGTTTGGTGTCCGCGGGGAATTCTTCCACGGTCAGGGACTTGCGGGAAATGTGGGCGGCTGCATGCAAAGTATCGACTATAATCCTGTGACGGGTCTTGGAACACGCAACAGTATTCACAGTACCGGTGGTTGGGCTGAGATTTGGTGGGATTGGACCGACCAGCTCCATTGGGCTGTTGGTTACAGTGTGGACGACCCGAATAATGGAGACATTGAGGAGTGTAGAATCCTGAACAATCGTATCATATTTATCAATGTGAAGTACGATTTTACGAAGTTCCTGTCCTCCGGCCTCCAATATACGTACCACACAACCGACTACCGCCCGGGAGTGTACTCGGAGGATTCTGCCCACGCGAACGGGCTCGAGTGGATGTGGAGACTGACGTTCTGATTGAATGGATCATAAAGAACGAGTCAAGCGCAATCGAAAAGCAGACGTTAAATGTCAAATTTTTTTCACCCAGCTGTCTGCTTTTCGCTTGTACTAACTCGTTCTTTTTAATTTGTCATTTCTTCATTCTCTGTTGTTTTCGCCATCAGCCTCTGAATGTAAATGCCGCGCGCAAGGTCCGGCTCGTCGCCGAGTTTTCGGCCTGCCGCCACGTTGCGCAGGAAGTGGGC
>JAFTCU010000272.1 GCA_017454585.1 Thermoguttaceae bacterium
ATCGAGTCCTTCGGCCCGTTCCCGTAGGATTGGTAGAAAAGATGGACCTGGTCATCCCAGACTTTGGCGCACGGGGCGCCGCAGCCGTTCGAGTCCGTGTCGCCGAGCGGCTTCATCACGCCAGCGAAGGTCCAGTGCGTCAGGTCGGTACTCTCCGCGATCCCGATCGCCAGACAGCAGCCGGAAACTTTCGGGTCCCGCGGGAAGAGCGAGAAGTACATCAAGTAGCGGTCCTTGAACCAGACCACGGTCGGGTCCTTGGCCTTCTGCGCTTTCCACTCGGAGTCTTTCAGTTCGTCCCCGGCGGGAAATTTCATCTCCGGGTTCCGGATCGGCCCGAAATCGGCGGGCGTGATGGCCTCGAACTCCTCCGCCCAGACCGTCAGACCCATAAACAGAGCGAGAAAGAAAAATACAAATTTTTTCATGCAAAAGCTCCTGAATGGTCAAACTTTCCCTAAAATTCCATCACCGCGTCGATCGGGTAGTGGTCGGACGGGTAAATGTCCGTCTTGTCGCGGATGATCTTCGCCGACTTGACTTTCAGATCACCGTACATTAATATATAGTCGATTTTTTCACTGAATTTGACCGTCCCGTAACCGTGGAAGGTCTGAACGTCTTTCTCATCGGGATTCACTACACGGAAAGTATCGACCATGGCGATCGGGCCTTTCACGTCTTTAGCCTGAATTTCCGCTTCTTCGCCCTTCAGGTACTTGAGCGCCTGAGAGCGTTCACCCGAGTTGAAGTCACCCGTAACGAACGCGATCTCGCCCGGTTTCACGTGCTTCACGATGAAATCAGAAATGGCGACACCGGCCAGTTGGCGGGCTTTTTCACTCACGTGGTCGAAGTGCGTGTTAATGAAGTAAACCACGCGGCCCGTGCGTTTCCCGTCGGCCAGTTCGTGGAATTTTCCCCAAACGACCGTGCGCGGGCAGGCGTTTTCCCACGTGATCGACTGCGGGACGTCCGGCGTGTCGGAGAGCCAGAAGACACCGTGCTCCTGCTCGTCCATTTCCCAGCGGTCCTTGCGCCACATGATCGGGGTGGACTCGCCTTCCGTCTCGGAGACCATACGCGAACGGGTCAGCAGGCCGTACTCGGGAAGCAGCGCTTTCAGGTCTTCCACCTGATTGAGGCCCGGTTTCTGCGTGATGATCGCTTCCTGGATCCCGATGAAATCGTAATCACCGGCGCGCATGATTTCAGAAACTTGGGTTTTACGGTATTTCCATTCCGTCGGTTTGCCGATTTCGCCGTAACTCAGACGAATATTAAAGGAAAGTATCTTCAACTCTTTCGCAGAGTCATCCGCCCGGACGGTGGTGAGGTTAAAGCAGAACGTAAAAATCAGAGCCAGAGCGGCTCCCAAAACGGCGAGTTTTTTCATGATTTGACTCCTTGGTGAGGGTAAACAAAACGGTGATTAAATGGATCACTTTTGGAATTATACCCGAAACGTAAAAAAGTTTCAAGCGTCCCACCCCCCTAAAAAACGTCATTTTATTCATTAAAACCAGAATAAATGGAAATTTCGTTACAACCCGAAAATTTTACTCAACTTTACAAATAAAACGTCCGAAAGATTAAAAGACAGACCGATATGGTTTTCCAGAAACGCTAAACCTGAGATTTACGCCGAAAGAAAAGAGCTTCAACAAGCTTGAGGGCAGAATCATGAAAAAGTTTAACCCTATACCCAAAACCTCCATTTTGTACTTCGTGACGTTTATCGTCGTCTTGAGTCTCTCGCTCTCCGTCTGTACGGAAAACGTGGACGCAGTGCCGCCTCAGCCACGAAGCGCAACTCATAAGACAGAATCACAGCCATCTGGTTCTTTCTTTGGGGCGTTTCATCATCCTTCCAAAGAAACCACCACTGGAAAACAGACTTCTCAACCGAAGTCCGGGGGAGTCCATCGTTCTAAAGAGGTCGTAACCTCCAAAGAAGAAAAAGCCTCGAAGCCTTGGAAGCCGTTCGATAAACTGTTTGGTGGTTTCGTGAAAAAAGACACCCCGGAAAATACCAAAAAAATCAAAGTTCCCGCCGGCGGAGAAAAGAAAAGCTCTGGCGATGCGGCAGTCGCTTCGGATTCCGAATCCAAAGGTTCTGCAAAGGGACAAAAAATTTCCAGAGATAAACTCCCGAAAGACATTCCCTCGGATGCTGTCATTCTTTCGGATTCCAAGGTTTCTGACGATGGTGTCCTTGAAGAAGCCGAAGAGTCTCCAGAGACGGTACAAAACCTGGTGAAAGAAGCGGAAAACAGTTCTGCTTCCAAAACCGCCAAGGGTGAAGATGAAGAGAATCCGAATCTTATACTGGAACCGGATGATTCCATCGTTAACTCGATCAACGAGGAAATCACATCCTCCATCAACTCCGAAGAGAAAAATGAGGAAAATGAAGAGGAAAAATCAGAGGAAAACGAACTTGATAATTGGAATCAAACCGTACCTGACCTGGATTTCATCGAAACCCAGAAACCTGAACCGACGTTGAACGTTTCCCCGCAGCGGCTTACGTCTCCTGCGGAAGCCACAGACACCGTATCCCACACTCCGGCCACCAATACCCTTCGCTCACTTTCTGCCGCACCTGGCAGCTCGAAGGTCCAAATTGGTTCGCGGGTAGGCAAGCAGGTCGCGCTTCCCAAAAAGGAAGATCAGGCGGAACTCCGAATTTTCACTCGTATCCCTGAAAATTTGCTCACAGGAGTTAAAAATCAGCTCGAGATCGAAGTCGAAAATCCCAGTAAAGCCACTTCGGAAAAAAGTACTGTCGAGGTTCAGATTCCCATCTGGATGCAGGTCCTTAAAATGGAATCCGAAAAAGGGATCGTCAAAATCGTTCCTGGGGAAAACTCTGAAGATCAGAGATGTACCTGGTTCGTTGGTGACCTCAAACCGGGAGCCCGGGAAAAAATGGTACTTCAGGTAGTTCCACAGCGGAAAAATGCTGCCAATATCGCAGTTTCCTGGAGTAACCAGCAGGTTTCCAGTAATCAAACCATCGTTTCCGAGGACCCGGAAATCCGAATGGAAATCCTCGGCCCGAGCAGTGTATTGGAAGGAAAAGAGACCAAGGTCAGTATTCAGGTTTCCAATACCGGAAAATGTGGCGTCAGTGACCTGAATCTGGTTTGCAGCGCGGAAGGGTGTCAGTCCCAGAAATACTTTGTTCCGGGAATCCCGTACATCGGCCCCGGCGAAAAGAAAGTGGTCGATCTGAGCATCAAGCCAGCCTCCCGTGAAAAGATGAAAATTCACGTCGATGCAATGATTCAAAACCAGACTTTCAGCCAAAGCAACCTGGAAATCACGGTGAATTACACAGACCTTCAAATCCGAATCCAGAATCCGGAAACCTGTTTTGTGGGAATTAACCAGAAAATCCCGGTGGAAATTTACAACTCGGGTAATGTTCCGCTTGAAGGGTGCAGTCTCTGCGTGGAACTCCCACCTCAGCTGGAATTTGCCGGCGAATCCCTCGGCGCGTTCCAACAGGATTCCGCTTCAGGCCTGATGATGATGGACATGATGCCCTTGCCCGC
This sequence comes from Thermoguttaceae bacterium, assembly GCA_017454585.1. The sequence goes on from JAFTCU010000272.1 coordinate 3,561, forward strand.
TGGCGCAGCAAAGACTTATACCCTGGACCTCAAAATCAAAGAGGAAGGAAATCCGGAAATTCCACTCGGAATTCTCGCCAACTCAAGGACGATTGCCCAAGCCAGGATCCCGCTTCAAATTGAAGGTGTAGCAAACGTGCAAATGGAACTGAACGTTCCTTCCGGAGCCCTTACAGCCCTGGAACCCGGTACTTACGAAATCCGACTCGTAAATACGGGAACCCAAAAAATCGACGATGGAAAACTGTATGTTTTCTTCTCGGAGGGTTTCGAGCCACAAGCCACTTTCAACGGCGGCAAAATCCTCGAAGGTGGGATCGTCATGTTCGACGTCATGCCTCTGGTCCCGGGCGAAAGTCATACGTTCCAGATTCAGGCACAGGTCAATGAACGCGGCAACTACCCGATCCGCTGCCAGCTCAAGAGCGAAAAGTACCATCTGGATCTGCTCCAGCAGGGAACCGCGATTTTCAGGTAAACATTCAGATTGTTGCCCGAAAAGGCTTCTTTCAGAGTACGGCCATTTTTCAGCCGTGCTCTGAAATATTCGTTAAAGTCCCACTCATCATCAAACTTTTTACAGATTTTCCGACTGTTTTAACTGATTGGATTTTTTCCTTTTTCGCGTCCCGCTTCCCTAAGAGATTGGTGAAGCGGGGATTATAAAGCCGATAAAATCAGCAAGTTTTATTTACTGAAAACGGTTTTAGAAAAGAGGCGGAAATGAGTAGCGAAACGGCAGAAGTCGATTACCTTCAGGAACTTTCCAATCATCATGATGAAGTCATGAAAAAACTGGATGAGCTGGAAAAGAAAATCACTTTAACGCTGGACGAATACCTCGGGAAAGTTGAGGCTATCACGAACGATGTCCTCACCAAAGATATCGATAACCAGTAATTAAAAGTCCTATAAATAATTTCGGGGGCCGTTTGACCCCCGTTTTTTTTTACTTATTTAACTTCTTTTTCCAAATCGATCACTTCTCCGCCGTCACGCGTCGCAAGACGTTTCAGAACCGGCACATCGATTTCATCATTCAGATAATGTACGCTGGCATCACCATACGCAAACGTCACACCATCCGAGTGCGGCGATCGGAAGGGGAAGTGATTGAACGGCACACTGGTTTTGGTCGTGCCCTGGTCATTACGGTCGCACTTCTGATTCAGGCCCCAGCGTACCGCCTTCGCGCAATAGAGTGTCCTGGAAGTATTATCATGGCAGCCGAAAAGCCAAGGACGGTTTCCTCCCGGATATTTGCTGTGTTCTTTTCCGGGGGAATCGATCTGGATCATTTCGCCGAACATTAATGTATTGCTCATTCCGTCCTTTACGAGAGCGATCGGGGTATCTTCCCCAAAACGAATCATCCCGTTATCAGGAATTCTCCCGTACCAGGAATCTTTCCCGGTCGGAATTTTGAATTTTTCAGAATCTTTCACGCCGTTATTATCGGCCGCAGTAATGTACGCGCCGTTCACAGCATCGTAGGTTTTCAGAGCGCCTTTTTCATACGTTGCACCCGTTTCACAAACACCAGCTTCCCCCCAGCTCGGGCAGAGGAACGTCGAAATCTCCGTCATCAGTACGGATTTACCAACCGCCGTCGCGACAAAACCCATATACCCTTTATCGAAATCGATCATTTCGTAAAGCGGCTTCTGATCCAGATACGGAAGCAGATACGCATGAACTCCGTAATCGTTATACCCCTTCCAATACTGATTCGGATGCTTGTCGTAATAGGTTGGGCCGGACGCTGGCGGTAAACCGCTATGTGCCGAGATGTAGTTATGCGTAGCGGTTCCGAGCTGCTTCAGCTTGTTGGTGCATTGCATCCGGCGAGCGGACTCTCTGGCCATCTGAACTGCCGGGAGAAGCAATCCCACTAAAAGCCCAATAATCGCGATGACGACAAGTAACTCGACGAGCGTAAAGCCTTTTTTATCTTTAAACATACCAAGACCTGAATTCCTGTAAATTAATCCGGGCATCAATTCTTTTATTATATTATACTCACCTTGATTAAAATTGCAAGCAGTTTTTTTCCAAAATCAGATAATTCTTTCTTTTTTTTAAAATATTACGTGGAAAAACTTGACAAAAAATCCTGAATTGATTACAATAAATAAAGATTCATAACTTTTTGTCGTAAATATTCATTTTCCTACTTCATTTCATCATGAACAAAGAAAACTCTCAACCGAACCGGCGCGAAGCGCTGCGTAAAATGGCGATGATCCCAGCCGCGGGTGTCGCCTCCATCTCCGTCATTCGGAGTTTTGAGGAAAAATGCCTCGCCGAAGAAGTCACCTCTGGTGAGAAAAAAGAGTCCATTCAGGGCGAATCAGGTGCGACCCGCACGAGTTTCACCCCACCGAAACGGCCTCATCTGAAAGAAAAGGTTCCCATGTCGCGTATCGGAAACCTGAACGTCAGTCGCATGATCCTCGGTGGAAACCTCATCGGCGGCTGGGCGCATGCCCGTGACCTGATCTACGTCTCCGACCTGGTGAAGGCGTACCACACCGAGCAGAAGGTTTACGAAACGTTTTACCTCGCCGAGCAGTGCGGGATCAACACTTTCCTCGGACACTACAGCCTCTTCAAACTGGTTGAAGGCTACTGGAAGTGGACCAAGGGCAAAATGCAGTTCATCGCCGACATCGGCTGCCAGCCGGAAGAACTGCTTGACACAGTCAAGAAGGCGATCGATATGGGTTCGGCTGCGTGTTACATTCAGGGCGAAACCTCTGACCGAATCGCTCGTGAGGGAAAGCTGGACCTTTATCCGAAAGCAATGCAAATCATCCGTGACGCGGGAATACCTTGCGGTATCGGCGCGCACAGGATCGAGACGCTGCGGGCTGCCGTCACAACGGGTGTTCAGCCAGATTTCTGGATGAAGACGTTCCACCATCATAATTATTGGTCTGCCAAACCCGAACAGGAACACGATAATATTTTCTGTCGGAAACCGGATGAAACGCGCGAGTGGATGAAAGACCGCAAGGAAGCGTGGATCGCGTTCAAGGTTCTGGCCGCGGGTGCGCTGCGTCCCGAGGATGGGTTCCGATACGCGCTTGAGGGTGGCGCAGACTTCCTCTGCGTCGGGATGTACGACTTCCAGCTCGTTCAGAATGTAAACACGTTCTGCAACATCTGGAACTCGAAACTCAACCGGGAGCGTCCGTTTATAACGCCCATGATTGACCGCAAAGAACTGTTGAAAGAGGAACGCGAAGCGAGCAGGAATGCCGAAGAAGGTGAAGAAGATGCGTAAAACAATACGTGACGTTTTTTAGTCTTTCTAAAACCTGATCATAAAATTCACCCCTATCGTATCGCCCGAGAAAATAGGGGTGAACGCGTAATTTGCGACTCTTGTGTGATTTGTTTCCGCTACAGCGTCACACGCCATATAGGCTATGAACCAGCCCAATCCTACTTGCGAAAGCGAGTGCATACCGTCATTCATTCTTGACCATGCCGGGAGCGTGGAGCACGTGTAGAAAAGGACCTTCAACCAGATTCGATCCGTCATTTTGGCTGCCATAATAAACGGCACAGCGCCAACAAACGCATGACCGCTGACCCCATGCTCATGCTCGAAGGGGGTCCATCTCGTACTTCCGTATATCGGTCTGTCAGCGCCAAGGACGTTTTGCATCACAAGTACCGGAATTGCTCCGACCAGATAAGAACGCGCCAGATTCTTCCCGTACTCTCCGACGACCTGATCCATCCAGCCCAAATTTTCATCCGTGGCAAATGCCATGAGGGTCAAACCTCCCGCAAGCGGCAGAAGGATCTTTCCTTCGCCGAAGTTTTTCCAAAAAGCTGCAAAATCGTCTGAACCTGAACTTCGTACCTTGTCCTGATACCACTCGTGGATATCCATATCGGCCTCCGTATTGGCCAACGGCGCGGCAATTCCTAAAGCGATCAAAAACCGGATTCCGTTCCAGACCGAGTAGTAATGTTTGTAGTCCATAACAACATCCCGGCAAAACGCTCGTCCCTCATCTCCGAAGTGTTGCCAGAATTCTTTCTCAGCGGTCGTTTCCTCCATGATCAAGTTCAGATTCTGCTTGAAATAATTCGGGGGTTCAGTACCTGGAACGTCAGACCAATCGTTAGAAGCCTTCTTTAATGGCGGTGTTTTCATTTCAAATTTTGAGATAACAGAAGGATTCTGCGTTCCGCAGTAATTCTGCTCCTCACAAATTTCGGACTGATTACTAACACTGGAAAAATATGAAATATTTTTTTCCTGGTAAAAAAAGGGCGTTTCTGGTGTTTCATTACATATCAATATCTGCCCATTCAGATGATTCTGACCAATCACCTGAATGAAAAACATTGAACAAAGGATAAAAACCAAATGACGCATCATCACCTGCACGGAAAAAAATAAAAAGTCTTGTGTATTATAACAAAGAACCAAAAAGGATGCAATAGAAATTTTGTGAACCCGTCACCGATCCTCGTTCTGCTTCAGCAGCGGCTCGACCAGGTCCGGCTCACGGTTCTGATAAAGGTTTAATGTTGCTTCACGGAGTTTTTCTCCACGTTCCACGTCATCAGGAGAATCTGAATGAAGCAGTTCCTGAGCATGTTCAACCTCTTGTGCCAGAATTTTTCTTCGTTCTTCCTGCTCCATTGCGAGGATCTGACGAATGCGGAAAAGCTGACGGCGCGCTACTTCCAGATAGCGCATATTTTTCAAAAGCTCTTCGCGTGAAAAGTTGGGATTTTTCTTCAGCGTATCACACGATGCCTCGTAAAAGAAAATAAAATCTTCCAGTTTCTGAGCCGCCACTTCCGGTTGCGTCTGAAGCGTGCGCACGGCATTAAGATAGTCCCGTTCGATCGCAGAGACGGAACGGAAATAAGAACCTCTCGAGTGACGAAGGAGTTGACGTTCCAGCCGGTCCAAATCGATTTCAGTCTGAAACTCCTGAACCTTTTTGGCCCGTGGGTCCTGCGAGTAACACGAAAGGAAAATATTTACGTTTCGGATGAAAGCCGGTTTGGTGATGGAATCCTCATTTTCGGCCTCCGAGATGATTTTCGCGTACAATTCATCAGCCGGCGGCGGTGTTCCCCACGCACGGATCAGATGCGCAATGAACAAAATACAAACCGCAGAAAGAACGAGAACCATCAGAAGCGCAGCCCACGGGGATTCACCATTCGAGGACGTTTTTTTCGGATCTTCTTTTTCCTCCCTGAAAAAACTCCTGGGTTCTTCCCCTGTTACTTTTCCCTGAGGTTTTACCGTGCCTGGCGTTTCTTCCGTCTCTGAACTTGCCGACTCATCAAGCGCCACTGTCTGGGAAGTCGAAATATCTGCCGCGGCAGGAGTTTCATCAGGATTTTCCGCCTTGTTATCATTCACGGCCAAGACTTCCGGCGGAGTCTCCTGTCCCGTTTCCAACTCAAGTTCCAGGCTTAAATCCGGAGTTCCCGCGGGAATGTTCTCTTCCGGGGAAGGTTCACTAGCAGCACGGTTTTCGTTCAGCTTCTTCTGCAAGACATCCGTCGAAAGCGGAACAAGTACCGATGAACCGGTTCCTGTTCCCTGCCCGACCTTGCTCTGGTCGGTGGTTTCTTCCTGAATCGCCTCGAGAAGACGCATCACAAAATAGGCGTTTTTCGGCCGTTTTTCCGGATCACGTTCCAGAAGCCGACCAATCAACTCGTCGAATTCCACCGGAATATCGATTCCCAACTGACTCGGGCGCCGGGCGCGGGCTGTGGCGTGCTGGTGAAGGACTTCCGGAAGCGTCGAGCCTTTGAACGGCGGTTTCCCCGTCATAAGCGCCGTTAAAACCGCTCCAAAACTGAAAAGATCTGAACGGGCGTTCGTCGGCTGACCAAGCGCCTGCTCCGGCGCCATGTAGCTGAGCGTCCCCACGATGTTGCCCGCGTTCGTGATTTTGCTCGACCCGAAAAGCGTCGCGATCCCGAAATCGGAAAGCTTCACGATGCCGTTTGTTGCAAGCATCAGGTTTGCGGGTTTCAGGTCCCGGTGAATGAGCCCGTGATTATGCGCACACTTCAGCGCCGAGGCGATCTGGACCGCCATGGAAAGCGTTTCGCGCCAGTTAAAACGCCGCCCTTTGCGCAATTCCTCCTCGAGTGAATGGCCTTCCACCAATTCCATCACGTAGTAATAAGAATCGTCCTCCTGACCGTACCCCAAAAGCCGTACGATGTTCGGGTGGCGCAGTTGCCGCAGGGCCTCGATCTCCTTGTTGAACCTCTGACGGAAGTTCTCATCATCCGCCAGTGGTTCCGCAAGCATTTTGATCGCGACTGGAAGACGTGTATTTACGTGAATGCCGCGATAAACCGTCCCCATACCGCCCCGACCGAGGCGGCTCACGACTTCAAAAGGTCCGAAATGGGTTGGAAGCGATGGGGGCATTTTTTTCAATCAGGAATTAGTTCGTGGAATCGAGGTACGGGTCCTGGCCCATTTCTCGCTGCATCTTTTTGCGCTGTTTCTCAAAATACATCAGCGCTTTACGCTGACGGAAATGCTTTTTCTCGACCTTTTTCTGGGCACGGCGGAACATTCCCTCATAAGAATCAAAACGGGCTTCGGAATTTTCGCCGCGTTTTTCCATCCGCTTCGCCTTTTTAGGGCCGAAACCGGTCAAAATCAGCTCGTCGTCCAGTGCGAGGTACTGACGATACGACCCCGGGTCCCCCTGACGGCCGCAGCGTCCGATGAGCTGGCGGTCGATTCGGGCCGACTCGTGCATTTCCGTGCAAATCACGTGAAGGCCGCCGAGTTCCTCCACGCCGTCACCGAGTCGAATGTCCGTTCCACGCCCGGCCATGTTGGTCGAAACCGTCACTTTGCCGCGCTGGCCCGCTTTGGCGATGATCTCCGCTTCTTCCTCCACGTGGTAAGCATTAAGGATCTGGTACTCAATGTTTTTCTCGTCAAGGAGTTTCGCGAGGATCAGCGATTTATCGATCGAACGGGTCCCGATCAGTACCGGGCGCCCCTCGGCGTGCAGGTCCGCGATCTCGTTCACGATGGCGCGGTATTTCGCGTCGCTGTTCCCGTAAATCTGCGTTGGAAGCTGAACCCGCTGCGGCGGTTTGTTCGTCGGGATCGGTACAAACTGGCACTGGTAAATCTTTTTGAGTTCCTTCCGGCTCGCGGCGGCAGTACCGGTCATTCCCGCCACGTTCTCAAACCGGAGGAAAAAGTCCTGGATCGTGATTCGTGCCGCCTGCCCCGTCGCGACGGTGACCTCGAGATTTTCTTTCGCCTCGATCGCCTGGTGGATCCCGTCACGCCATTTGCGTCCCTCGGAAAGTCGGCCGGTGAATTCGTCCACGATCACGATCTCGCCGTCGCGCACGACGTACTGGCGGTCCAGATGAAACTCCCGCTGAACCTTCACCGCGCGTTCCGTGAACGTGTAAAGGTCGAACATTCCGACGGAATCGAGGATCGGCGGTTTCTCAAGGTTTCGGACCTTGGCGCGGCCCTTCCGCGTCAACTCAACGGACTTTTTATCCTCGTCCCAGTCGTAATCAACGCCCTCCTCGAAATCAAGCGCATGCTCTGCGCACCATTTGTACGTCGCGACCTGAATTTTCTCGGCCTCACCCGGGATCGCGCTGATGATCAGCGGCGTACGCGCCTCGTCGATCAGAATACTGTCCGCCTCGTCCACCAACGCGAAGAACGGGTCCCGCTGCACCGGTTTATCACCGCCGCTATTCTGGTAAAGCCCCTGATTCATCATCGCGCCGATCAGGTCGTTCTGTCCTTCCTGGATTTTGCGGAGAAGCAAGCGGTCACGCAGGAAGTCAAAGCCGAACTCGTTCGCGGTACCGTACGTAATGTCGCAGGCGTAGGCTTTCGCCCGGTCCGGGGTCTGCATCTGTGACTGAATGACCCCGACGTTCATTCCGACCGCCTTGTAAACGGGCCCCATCAATTCGGCGTCACGTTTCGCGAGGTAATCGTTCACCGTGGCCAAAAGGGCCCCACGGCCGGCCAACGCATAAAGGAACATCGGCGCAGTGGCCGTGAGGGTTTTTCCTTCACCTGTCTGCATTTCAACGATGGAACGGTGGAAAATCGCGATCCCACCCAGCAACTGAACGTCGTAATGGCGCATTCCCTTGGCACGCCGCGCAGCCTCCCGAACAAGCGCAAACGCTTCCGGAAGGATTCGCGCCAACGGCTCACCGCTGCGCGCACGATGACGCAGGGAAAGTCCTTCTTTGCGGATTTGGCCGTCGTTGAATTCCATGTACTTCGGCTCCAGCGCATTAATAACCTGAAGCTGCTGGTACCAGCGCGCCAGTTTGCCCTGTGTCGTGATAAAATCGACCGACCCGCGAATTTTCCCGACTAATCCCGTCGAAACTCCCTGCATTTTTGACTCCCTTTTACCGTTACAATGCAATTTTTTAAGTTTAGCATATTTTCTGTGAAATACAACCCCCGGGAGCAAAAAATTTCTGAAATAAATGGATCGATCGCCCTGTTTCCTGAAAGTTTTCGGGAAAATTCCAAATTGTTCTTCCAGAGCCCCTCCATTCCTCAAATTCTGCCGGACCACACTAAACAGCAATGTCAAAAATGGGTTTGTGACAGAATGTGACACATCGTGCCAAAATACGTCACAACGATTAGAGCGGTTTAATTTCTCGCATTTCGTTCTTTTTTCAGAACTCCCACGTCTGGGAATTTAATCCTATTTTTTGTTTGTCAGATGCCGATTTTTGGACTAAGATTCAGCGCTCAAAGAAAACTTGAGTCTTGATTTCATCCTTTTTACAGTTTTTCATCCTTAAAGCAGCCTTGAAATCGTCATGAAAATTCCGCAGTACATCCATCTATCCTCTCTCCTTCCTCAATCACCCCTGACCGCTCGACAGAGACAAGTACTGGAAATCCTTCAGTTAAACATACAGAAATCCAATATTGTACCCAGTTTGCGTGAGATCAGTGCGGCTTTGGGAATCTCCTCCCTAAACGGGGTACGATGCCACCTCGACGCCCTGGAACGAAAAGGATACATTCGCAGAAACAACCACTCCTCACGTTCCATTACACTGCTCACAGGATGCCCAAAAGAAAAACGGGAGATCCCTGTTTTGGGAAAAATCTCCGGCTGCCGCCTGTCTAAAATGCCTGAGAATGAACCGGTCAAACTTCATCATCCTCACCTGAACGGTCAGAAAGGCTGTTTTCTGCTGCAGTTTTCTGACCAGAGTCTCTTCGATGAGTACGCGGTCCGATCGGGAGATTACCTTCTGCTTCGTATGACCCGAACTTTAAAAAACGAGGAGCCGATCTGCATCACAGACGGCTCCAGTGAGGTTTTTATCGTGCGAAGTCTCTGGAATCCCAAAAGCAAAAAATGGGATTTCTACTCCTGCGGGATCGGCCACGAGCAAATTAATATCGTCGAGCCGAAAGTCGTGGGCGTAGTCGTCACGCTTCTTCGATTCGGTTTCTGACGGAACCCGGATCAAACCAGCATTTCCGCCCTGCGAATGATCTGATCCTGGTACGGGCGGTCCAGTTCGACGAAGTACCCACTCCAGCCCCAGACGCGAACGATGAGCTGGCGGTACTGCTCCGGATGCGCCTGCGCATCGAGAAGCTGATCACGGTTGATCGTATTGATCTGCAGCTGATGCCCGCCGCGGTCGATGAAGAGTTTCACGACCTGCGCGACTTTCTTCACTCCATCCTCATGACGGAACACACTGTCGTGGATCTCGATCGTCAGAGGTCCGCCATTGATCACGCGGGAAAGATCCGGTTTCGTGAACGATTTCACCACCGAGATCGGCCCGGCAATCTGAACGTCCAGACTCGGCGCGTAGTTGGCCGGGAACGGCGTCTTCGCCAGTCGGCCGTCCATCGTGGCCGGCAGTTCGTTGGCGTGCCAGATGTAATACATGGCCGACCCCGTCCCGGGCCTGTAGATCCCACCGCGGCAGTTCACCCGATTCTCCCACGAGTCAGCGAAATCGGCGAGGAGCCGCACCGCGATCTGGTCCACTTCGTCCACGTCGTTCCCGAATTTCGGAAAGTCATGCCGCACGTGCGCCAACAGTGTTTCCTCTCCCTGGAAATCCGTGTCCACGATCGTCACGAGCTGCTCCAGTGTGTAAGACTTTTCCTCAAAAACAAGCCTCTTGATCGATTCCAGGGAATCCACCGCCGGAGCCAGGCCCGTACCGTGGATCCCGAAATTATTGTACTTCGCGCCCCAGCACATATCTCGCCCCAGCTCGATGCGCCCTTTGCAGAGCATCGAAACCATCGGGCACGGCAGCATATCGACCCGCTCCAGAGATGCGGCGATCAAGTCCGCCTGCGCAAAAAGCTCCTCACGAACGACCTGCATGAACGACTCGAACGTGTCGGCGGCTTTGCCTGAATCGGAACGCATGACGTTATTCACGATGGCGGGGAAAGAAACGGCCGCGATGTTCGGAATGTCCATTGCCACGCCCGGGATGATGAACTCCCAGCAGGCAGCGACCGCGTAATCACGCGCGTCTTCCAGTTCGTAACCAAGCCGCACCAGGCCGGGGATCACGATGTCGTCGTTCGCGTACTGCGGGAAACCGATCCCTTCCTTCGTCAGTTCGGTCGCTTTTTCGAGGATCTCGATCGGCGTGTTTTTCGAAACCCGGAGGTTGATTTTCGGGTCGATGAGTTTCAGCTCGCGGGAGGCGTCCAGACAAAGGATCGTGAGCAGATTCGTCGCGTCCTTCCCGTCTTTGTCGCAGCCGCCGAGCATCATACTCTGGCCGTTATCGCCCTGCTGAACGCCGACGTAAAGGTCCGAGTCGCGGTTGAACGTCAGAAAAAACTCCTCAAGCAGATCAAACGCCGTTTCACGCGTCAAAATTCCTTTTTCAAGGTCCGCGATCAGGTACGGGTACATGTACTGGTCGAAGCGCCCGACGCCGTTATGGTACGCGCCCTCGCACCAGAGCGTGTAGTGCAAAATTCTCAAAAACTGCAACGCCTCGTGGAAATTCCGGGCCGGCTTGCGCGGGATATTTGAGAGCATCGACCAAATCTCGATCAGCCCCTGCTTCCGGGCCTCCTCGGCGTAGGCGTCCACCAGGCCGTAAATCGCGTCGATACCGCTCAGAACCGCGTCAAGAAACTCGACGGTGCCGTAGTCCTTTTCCCCGATCGCCCGTTCACGGCGAGCCACGGCCTCGGCCCGTTTCGCGTCCAGACCGGTCGAGATCGCGTCCTCAAAATTTGGGCTGAGGTTAAACACGACGCCCTTCTCGTGGAAATACGCCTCTTTGCGCAGACGCTCCATCACTTCATCCGGGTACCGCTCCGGCAAATTGGCGCACGTGCGGGTAAGGACGATCCGCTCGTTCGGGAGGAAAACCGGGTGTTTCGCTTCCTCGGCCAACACGGTTTTCAGGACGTTTGCCGCCTGTTTGTCGCGGTCAATGTCCCACTGCGGAAGAAGCGCGTCCCAATCCACGGTGCGGCGAAACTGGAAATGCTTCCGGTCGAGCAGATACTTTTTCAGAGATTCGATATGCGGCGTCATATTTCACCTTGGTTGAGTTTGGTACTTTTTCACGTTTTAAACCATTATAGACGATTTTCCCCAAATTGGAAGGGGGGGCGAGGGGAATGAATAATGAAGAACGAATAACGAATAATGAGGAGAAAGAGGTCGGCCTTTAAATCCCATTATTCGTTATTCGTTCTTCATTATTCATTGTTCATTAGCCTTTGTAGAAGTCGTTAAGGATTTCGACCGCTTTCGCCATGATGGAGGCCGTGTGGCGTTTGCAGCGTTCACCGACGATCTTCTTCTGCTCGTCCGTGGCGGCGCTCATCCAGGCTTTTCCCATGACGGCGCAGGTGATCCCGCCGGCCTTCACTTTCAGGAAATCCGGGTACTTGTCGTCGGCCGGGACGAACGTCGGAAGCTCGGTTTCGGCAGCCCAGTCTGCCAGTTGCTTCGCCAGAGCCGGAATTTCGGCGTAGTCATCCACGAAGCAGCTCATGAACAGAATGGCGCCGTTCAGCGCGCCACAGATCTCTTTCAGCTTGGCGCATCCGGAACGGCCGTAGCGGAAAGCGAAGAACGGGAAGTTCTGGGCCGCGGCTTTGTCGTTCGGGCAGGTGGTCGTTTCGGCAAAGACGGAAATGGCGCCTTTGACCGCGCCGTACATGCAGCCGTTCGCGCCGAAAGCGTCGTAGGCGGCCTGAGCGACTTTGGTGGGGTCGAGTTTCACGTACTTCCAGCACTTTTCCGGAGCGGCTTCGGCAGCGGCGGCAACATCAGCCATGAAGCCGGCCATGGCGAGACCAAAACCGCCAGCGAGGGCAGAACGACGGGAAATTTTCGTATTCATGATGTATTCCTTTAGTTGAGTGAGGTTGAATTTTGCCAAACGACGACCGTTTGGTGAGTACAAACGTTCATTTTACCCCTTTCCCTCCGGAAATCAAGGGGCGGGGAAATAAATTTTAACTATTTTCAAAATTTTGACTGAAATTTTAATTTTTTTTGTTGACTTTTAAAAGGACTGACGTAAAATAAATATTAAGAATAAATGTCTTTCCTAATGGGAGAGAATACGTACCCCCTTTCAGGTGGGCCTTTAAAACCTTTTTTACCTTTAATGACTAAAATGTTTCACCGCTGCTTTTTCGTTTTATTCCTCGCCTTGATCTGCTCCGCATTTGTGGCCGCGCAGGAGCCGAAGGTCCACATCACGTTCAACGACGATTCCATCGTGAACCTCGGCACCGCTACGGTCTCAGGCCTTTCGTTCTATGACCAGGAGGGCGACGCCCCGGTTTACGTCTCCACCGGCATCGGCAACATGAAGGCGATCAAGCTCGACGGCACGAACTACGTCTCGACCGACACGTCGACCACCGCGTTCAACATCGAAGGCGCGAAGCCCAAAACCGTCCTGGCCATCATCAAGAGCGACCAAACGGGAAACTACTCCCTCTGGACGGTCGGGAATACGGCCGACTACCAGGATTTCACGATCAAAGTCAACGGCGCGGACGTGCTCATGGGTCAGCACTGGAATGGCGACTACAACACGACGGCCCCGTACCCGACGACGTACGATTGGGCGCTCGTGGCCCTGACCTACGACGGCACGACCTCCCACATTTACTACAACGGCATCGAGACCGGCTCCAACACGGTCGCCCTGAACACCGGCACGGGCAATTTAAGGGTCGGCTTCTGGAACGCGCTGGCGAACTCCTACCGGGGCGGGATCGCTGATTTCCAGATTTACGACACGGCGCTCACTGGGAATCAGATCAAGGGCATGACGCGGGACTATGGCGGGATGCTCCTCACCTTCAACAGCAGTCAGGAACTGGTCGGCGTGAATGGCGGCGCCGACGGCTGGATCGCCTCCAACGGCAAGCAGATGTTCACCACCCAAAGAAGCGGAAGCGTGGGCAACCTGGCCACAAACCTGAACAAAACGACAAACGTCTATAACCAGAGCAACGACACGTTCACGGGTGTTCTTTGGGGCGAAGCGTTCGTCGTGGCCGATGACTCCAAGTCTTTGACCATCCAGATCAGCGGCGGCGGCTTGCGCAACAGCGACGACACGGCCGACCATTTTGTGGCTCCCACGACTGAAATCGGGCCGGCCAACATCCAGTCCTTCGCCAACGTCGCGGGTTTCGCCCTTTACGATGCAACGCAGGGGAAATTCCTGATCGACTCCTACCGCTGCACATCTCACGACCAGAATGAAAGCGCTTACGAAACCAAAACGATTGACCTTGCAGGCCTGACCGGGCACCTCATCGTTCCGACGGTCGTGGACTTTGCCACCACGTCCTGGGGCATGACCGCGCTGAAAAACGTTTTCCTCCCGCTCGGCACGGCCGAAGCAAATACCTGGCTCGCCACGAGCGTCACCGGTTCCTGGACCTTCGACACCCAGGAGGAATTTGAGTCCAAATGGTTCGAGGTGGACGCGAGCGGCAATCGGCTGGACACCATCACGAATTTCCGCCTCGGCGCTCCGGGGACATGCAACGGGTACGTCGGCAGCAATTTCATGACCGCGAACGGCTCCTCGTGGGACACGACGACAGGCACGCTCCGCAGTGAACCGTTCAAGATCAACGGCGACGTGATCGAATTCCTCATCGACGGCGGCGCGGCGGCGCTGAACACCGGCAATAACGTTGAGTTCCAGCTTTGGGTCGATCAGGAAGGGAACGACACGTACGAGAAGATCTTCACCGCTAACCGTTCCACCTCGGACAACGCGTTCGAGTTCCAGCTCTGGAACGTCTCCGACCTGAAGGGGATGAACGCCTACTTCCAGGTTTACGACAATCGAAACACGAACTGGGGCTGGGTCGGGCTGGATAACATTCAGATGATCTCGTTCCACTACGTCCCGGAACCGGCGACGTGGCTGCTCCTGCTCGGCGGTCTGTTCGGTCTGGGAGTCGTGAGACATAAAAAAAGCCTCCCATGAAAGGGGAGGGGGACCGCCAAAGGCGGTGGAGGGGTTCGGAAACTGGGGGAAACCCGTCCCGTTTCCTGAACCCCCAGCCTCGCTGCGCTCGGCAGCCCCCCTTTCAGGTGGGCCTTTAATATTTTTTGATAATTCACTCTGATTTTAACCCCTAACCCCCACAAAAACCATGCGCCGTTCAGCTTTCACCCTCGTTGAGCTTTTGGTCGTCATCGCCATCATTGGAATGCTCGTCGGTCTGCTTCTCCCGGCTGTACAGCAGGCACGTGAAGCCGCCCGTCAGATGCAGTGCAGCAACAACCTGAAGAATATCGCTCTCGGCGCGATGAACCACGAGTCCAACGTCAAGATTTATCCCGCCGGTGGGTGGTACTACTACTGGAAAGGGGACCCGGATCTCGGTTTCGGGCACTTGCAGCCCGGGAGCTGGGCGTACTCGCTTCTGCCGTTTATCGAGCAGAACGCGCTTTTCCAGCTCGGGACGGATGGAGATCCTACGCAAATTTCCGCGACCCAGAGACAAGGGACGAAACTCCGTTGCCAAACGCCGCTCCCGATTTTTTACTGCCCCTCGCGCCGCGCATCAAAACTTTACCTTGTCCGTGACTTCGGCAAAGACTGCGACTCGCTCGATAATCAGCAAGGGGTCAAAGGAGATTATGCCGCTTCTTTCGGTTCCAACAGCGGTGGTTTCAATAATGGCGCGAACCAGAGCACGAACACCTCATGGGAAGCCAGCCTGGCCTGCGGAAGAAACCGGACCTGGAAAGACCCGAAAGCGAACGGCGTTTCGTACGACTACGGGGCCGCATCCGTCGGGGAAATTCGGGACGGAACCTCGAACACCTATCTCGTTGGCGAGAAGTATCTCGCGCCGGAGGCTTACGACTCAACCGCTTCGACTTTCTGCTACACGGATGACGTGACCGTTTATGCCGGTTGCGACGGCGATAATATGCGCATCGCAGTCAAAGACACGCGTATGCCGCTTCAGGACCGGACTGGCTACGACATTGGTTCCCCGACCCGATTTGGAAGCTGCCATGCCGGCACCTTCGGAATGAGTATGTGTGACGGCTCTGTTCAGAGAATTTCTTACTCGATCGACGGTGAGACCCACGAGTGTCTGGCCAACCGCGCCGACGGTAAACCTGTTACGATTCCGTAAACTTGCGGGGACGACGTTTCCAGCGTCGTTTCATCTGGAGTGCGGTGATACAGTCGCGCCAGCGACATTCACCGCTTTCCCTTGCGGCAATACAGCCACGAAGAGGCATTTGCCGCTAATCTGCTCTTGATTTTTCCCCCGTGAAAATCTTTTTTCATCACCACATCTTTTGATCGTTAAGTGAAAGCGGCAAATGAAGCCTGCAGCTTCTGTATTGCCGCACTCCCAAATTCACACCTGGCTGAACCTTTTGCCGGAAAATTCTGCATAATCGAAAAATTTTCACAAATCGTTAAATTTTACCTAAACCACACGACCGTTACAACCGATAGATTTACTATCCGAGAGGATAGAAGTGTGTATCGTGTAATTTAGTTACAAAGGAAACGGTCATGATTAACGATTTTTTCAAACCGTACCGAATTTTTGGGAACGCGGCAGTTCTTACTGCGTTGTTTTTCTGCGGTCTCGCGCAGGCTCAAAACAACATTCCGGATTCCATCCAGCTCAATGACGAGATTCCGGCCTACAGCCGTTTTTCCTCGCCGTCCGCTCAGATCACTCAGGTCCAGTACCAGGAAGCGGTCTCAGCGCCGGTGCCAAACGGTCAACCGCAGGCGGCCTCCCCAATGTCCTATCCAAATGCTCCCGTTCAAGGCACCCCGGCTTACACGCCTGACGGAGCGGCTCCCGTGATGGGTACGGCCCCGATCATGGACGGCGCGGTGATGGAAACTTCCTGCGATGGTCTTTTCCTTGGGGATTTCTGCGAGCCGGTTTGCCAGCCGAGCTGCGGCGGAATTCTGGGCCCCGGCTGCCTGTTCGTTGAAGGCTGGGTCGATCAGGGGTTCAACGTGAACAGTAACAAAAAGACTTCTTCCAACCTCCCAATGGCCACCGACGACTATGAAGGTTACCAGCTCAATCAGCTTTACCTTTCCTTCGGCCGCCGCGTCATTAAAGCGGATCAGTGGTCCCTGGGTGGTCAAATCGACCTCATGTACGGTACAGATTACTACTACATGACCTCAACAGGTTTGGAAACTACGACCGAAAACCTGCCGCACATCAACGGCCAGGAATACGATCAGGCCGAATACCGAGCCAATTATTCCAAATACGGAATGGCCATTCCGCAGTTCTTCGCGGAAATCTACGTCCCGCTTTTGAACGGTGTCGATGTGAAACTCGGCCATTTCAATTCCATCATGGGTTTTGAATCCAATCAGGCGACGCAGAACTTCTTCTACTCCCGCTCCTACCAGAGCGTTTACGGCTTGCCGACGAGCATGACTGGTGTGATCACCGACTGGAAAATCGGTCAGTGCTTTAGCATCATCGCAGGCGGCGTGAATGAATGGAACGCGTTCTGCACCTCCGGGGATGAGAACTTCTCCTTCATCGTCGGTGCCACCTACGAAAACCTGTGCGGAAACTTCGCGGTTTCAGCCCTCGTAATGAACGGCAAACAGCGCGGAGCCACCTTCATGCCCTACGGTTACCCCGAAGATGCATACGACACGACACTCTTCAACCTGATCCTGAAGTACAAATTCACCGATCGCCTCGCCTATGTCGGCGAATTCACCTACGGCAATAACGACGCTCCCGTCGTCACGTGGGACGGTGATGAATTTCAGGGCCGCAACTGGTACGGGTTCAGCAATTACCTGTTCTACGTCGTGAACGAGCACGTGACCTTTGGCGCCCGCTTCGAGTGGTTCCAGGACAAAGAAAACACTGTGCTGACCGGCGGAAACCGCGTAACCGTCCAAAATACGCCCGCCAATTACTTCGCCTGGAGCTTCGGCGTGAACTGGGAACCCTTCACCTGGCTGAACATTCGCCCGGAAGTGCGCTGGGATTACTCCGACCTGGAGATCGAAGGCGTGCCGAATGGCTACGCGTTTGACAATGGAACGTCCAAAACGCAGTTTACTTTCGGACTCGACGCGATCGTGAAATTCTGATGTAACACAAGAAACGAAACACACTTCTGAGAATGGCCCGTGAGAAATCGCGGGCCGTTTTTTTATGGGAAAATGGAAGGCGGTAATGGAGGCCGAAGGCCGGAATTACGCGCAAATTGGAAGGCGGTAATGGAGGCCAGAGGCCGGAATTACGCGCAAATTGGAAGGCGGTAATGGAGGCCGAAGGCCGGAATTACGCGCAAATTGGAAGGCGGTAATGGAGGCGCGTAATTCCGCGCTACGCGCTTCATTACCGCCTTCCGTTCGTCCGTCGTGATTTAAGCCGGCGCGTAATTTCGGCCTCCGGCCTCCATTACCGCCTTCCAGTTCTCAACCAAACATTTTCTTCGCGAGAAGCTCGGCGATCTGGACGGCGTTCGTCGCGGCGCCTTTGCGCAAATTGTCGCTCACGCACCAGAACGTCAGGCCGTTTTCACGGGAAACGTCTTCACGAATGCGGCCGATGTACGTATCGTTGCTTCCCGAACAAATGCTCGGCATCGGGTAAACGTGATTCGCAAGATCGTCCATGACGACCAGCCCGGGCGTGTTCTTCCAGAGCTCGATCGCCTGTTCACGCGTGATTTTCTTTTCCGTCTCGACCGTCACCACTTCGCTGTGGCAGTTTTCGACCGGAACACGGACACACGTCGCGGAGATCTTGATCGAATCGTCACCGAGCATTTTCCACGTCTCGCGGATCATTTTAACTTCTTCGCTCGTGTAGCCCGGGAAATCCTTCGGGTTCTTCGGATTGCCGATCTGCGGGATCACGTTGAAAGCGATCGGGTACTGGAAAGTCTTGGCCTGGAACGGCTCACCCGCCAGATGGGCTTTCGAGGATTCCACCAGCTCGCGTTGACCGCCGACACCGGCGCCGGAAGTGGCCTGGTAGGTCGCGACGTTCACGTGGGTGAGTTTACCAAACGCATGCAGCGGCTGCAGGGCCTGCACCATCTGCGTCGTGGAGCAGTTCGGGCTGGAAATGATCCCTTTGTGCTTCATGATGTCGTCCGGGTTCACTTCCGGAATGACGAGCGGAACGTCTTCCTTCATCCGGAAA
>JAFTCU010000273.1 GCA_017454585.1 Thermoguttaceae bacterium
CGTGCAGCTGGACCGGAAATTTCGCAGTAAAATAGCGGAACTCCTTTTCCCACCCAACGACCTTGCAGAAGTGGAAAATTAGCGCCGTACAAATTCTCCACTTTAACAAAAATTTTACCCCATTCATAAGTTGGCCCTGCCTCGGTGAGGGGGGCTTTAAAATGTCCCATACCATATTAATTTAAAAAGCCATGACCTCCAGTCCAACCCTCGGCGCGAAACTCGTCGCCCGTATCGCTTCGGTTTGCTTTTACGCGTTCTTTGCTGCCCTGGTAATCCTCTTTGTAACACCATACCCCTGCAGATTGGAGATTGAGGTTTTACTGGGGTTTATCTTTATCGGGAGTATCGTGGGAAGTCTGCTTTTCTCGCTGATTCAGGTAGTACTGGCGACGCGAAGTGAACCAAACCGATGTTTCCTGAAAGGGGGACTGATCATTTTTTTCTTTATGTTTGGCTTTCTGCTCATTTGGTATATACTCGTAATTTCCCATGGCGCTGGCAGCAATATCAGGTACTCTGCCCGGGAGATGCAAAACAAGAACTCCATCAAACAATGCGCTTTAGCCCTGGAGTTTTACGAATCGGCTCACGGCGAGCTTCCTCCCGTCCGCACCGGCAGCGAACCGGACGAAAACGGCATTTACCCGCACTCGTGGCGCGTGTACATTTTGCCGTACCTTGAACACGCCCAACTTTTTGAGCAGATCCGCCTCAACGAACCGTGGGACAGCGAATGGAACCGCCAGTTTCACAGCCAAATGCCCTCTGTTTTTGCCGAGCCTGGACATTATGACTGGTGGAAAAAGGGCCTGACCTCCTTCTGCCTTCTGACTCCTCTCAGGGCGCAAAAGACTGCGGACCTCGGCGAGAATGCGTCCCGGATCGTCCTCCTTGCCCAGTCGCATCCCGGCTGCTGGATGGACCCGAACCACGGCATTGACTCGACGCGCGGCATGGGCCGGTTCCGAAGTTTCACACCGACGAGGACCTACTTTTTCGGAATGTACGACGGATCGATTCGAACCGTAAAGGGCGACGCCCTGACGCCGAGGGATTGGGAGAAAATTCAGAACGGCGAATATTTTGACGAGGAACCCAAACCATGAAAATCCTTAAAATTACGCTCATCACGCTGGCCGTCCTCGCGTTGGCGGGGTGGTTTTTGCTTTTCCGGTCGGTTCCGCTGAAGATCTCGCCCGAAACGACGATCCTGACCGAGCCGCGGACGGAAGACGGGCGGTGGGTCGATTATCGGTCCTATTTTATCTTGCAGTTTCCGAAAGACGGCAACACGGAGAAAAACTCCGCTCGTGGGATGGTTGCGCTCTTTGGGTCTGGTGATGAGAATTTCAAGCCGGAGCATTGGAAAATGCTCGGTCTGGAGCCGTTCGACGAAAACCGGAAACCGCCGTTTGAGATTCCTGAACCTTTGCTTTTGAATGAAAAATTTAAAAGCTGTGAGAAGAATGAGGACTGTCTCGCCGCGGATCCCGAGGCAGTGCGCGAGTTTGTCACCTCCGTTTCTCCGGCCTTGGACGCTATGGCCGAGGTCATCCAGAACTCGGAGTTTTACTTCTTCCCCATCGTTTCCCTAAAACAGGACGATTTTCTTTGCATTGTAAATGTGGACATTGGTCAAATCAATAAAATCGCATGTGCGTTCGAATTGCGTGCGTTACAGCGTGAAAAAGACGGTGACCAGGAAGGTGTGGATGCTGACTGGCTGACCCTGCTGAAATTCGGCCGTCAAATTCAAAACAATAGTTTGACAATTCCTTCGGCACTCACGGGAAAAAGGGTTGAAAGAATGGGCGCTGGTTTGAAAGACCCGGAAAAATGGAAAACGCTCGAGCCGATCGACCGGGAAAAAATCCTGAGGCGAGTATTAGAGAATGACCGAATTTCGGCGGCAAGTACCATTCAGTATTTATGCAGGACCGGAAGGAACGAAGACTATTCAAAGGTTTTTTGGAGTGAGTACGACTTCTGTGGGCTGTTAATGCAGACGAAATTTGACTGGAACATCGTCGCGAAGCGGTTGAATGAAACCACGCAAAAACTTTATTTTCCGAATGAAAACGCCGAGCCTTACGAAATCCCAGTACACCATCTTTCGCGGGAATTTCCGAAAATCCTCTCTCGAAGAGCACGCTCGGAGATTATGGCCGACTTTTTTGTGGAACTCCTGATTTCTGCCATTCCCCCGCTGCGTGAAATAATATTGGAAGAAGTATCCGCTCCCGCCACGAACCCTGCCGAATCTATCGAAAGGCCTACTCCATGAAGATCCTTAAAATCACGCTCATTGTGTTGTTTGTCATCGCGCTTGCCGGGTGGTTTTTGCTTTTCCGGTCGGTTCCGCTGAAGATCTCGCCCGAAACGACGATCCTGACCGAGCCGCTGACGGAAGACGGAAAGTGGGTCGATTATCGGGCGTACCTGATCGCGCAGTTCCCGAAAGATGGCAACACGGAGAAAAACTCCGCCCGGGGAATGCTCGCGCTTTTTGGCGAGGCAGGGGACGTGGAAAGCTTCAAGGACTACTGGAAAATGCTTGGTCTGGAGCCGCCTGAAGAAAATCAGAAGGCGCCGTTTTCGATTTCCGACGAGATCCTTTTGGATGAAAAA
>JAFTCU010000274.1 GCA_017454585.1 Thermoguttaceae bacterium
ACCCCGCCGTGGCAGATCGCGACCTGGAAGCACGCTCCGCGCAAGACCTGCAGCGAGTACACCAACGGCGAGATCAAGCTGGTCTGGTACCACGGTCCGGAAGGAATGAAACGCCGCAGCGATCTGCTTCAGCCGATGGTCGGCGACGATACGACCATCAACGACTGGGGGATCGGCGTCGCGTTCATCGGCGAAAAGGGGCTCGTGGTCTCCGACTACGGCAAAGTTCTGCTTTCGCCGAAGTCCCAGTTCGAGAGCTACAAGATCGACCCGTTCATTCCGTCCTCGCTGGGGCATTACGAAGAATTCTTCGTGGCGGCCAAGGGCGGTCCGGAATCGCTCTGCAATTTCGACTATTCCGGCCGTTTGATCGAGAACAACCTGCTCGGGAACCTGGCACACCGTGCCGGGAACATCACGCTTCCGTGGGACCCGGTGAAATTCACGACCGGCAACGCCGACGCGGACAAATTCCTCAAATCGGATTACGAGTACCGCGAGGGTTGGGATTTTGTGAATAAATAGAAAAGAAAAACGGGTGACGTGTTTTTAGCGCGTCACCCGCTTGGGAATCCTGAAGAGACTGATTAAGCCGTCAATATTCAAAGGTTTGCAAAGGACGGCGAATCAGTCTTTTTTAATATTCGGTAGCAGTGTTTACGTGTGTCGTGCTCCAGTCCACCGTATTGGGAGAAGGCTGAATTTTAGACGGGGAAACGACCTGCATCGATTCATTAAACGTTGAGTTTTCCAACAGACTCGACTTTTGAACCGTGAGCTTGGGAGCGTCAATTCCATTGCCCGCGATCATATTCGTTCCGACAAATTCGGGAGTTCCATTTTCAACCCACTCGATCCAGTCGTTCTGGAGTTTCGCCAGCGTCGTGTAACCATAGAACTCGTAAACCAGTGTGTTCCAGTCTTTCTCTTCCTGGATACAAGCCTCAATAAAACTGACGAAATAATGTGGGCCTCTCTGACGGATCAGAAATTCCACGATCGAAAACCCGTGCGCGTAGAGCGGCATCGGGTCCTGCGGGTACTCTTCCATCGCGAAAAGGCGGTCGAGAGGGATCCCCTGCCGGGATTTCAGAGCTTTGTATAATTGCTGCTGGTACTTGTTCCGTTCCGACTGATGCTCGGTAAACGTCGCAGCCCCTTCGTCAGCCCAGCGCGGGAGCGGCACGCGAAAGTGGCTCGCAAGGATCATGTGCGTGATCTCGTGCGGAAGAACCGAATCGTACAGACGGTCACGCGAGCCCTGGATGTCCATATCCCAACCGAAAACTTCTCCATTTTTGAAAGTAAAAGTGGTTGCGCCGCCGGGGAGAAGATTGTCACCGAGTTTGATACGGATTTTGCAGCGTTTCGCCCAATTGGGAAGTTCCTTGCCGAGCCAGAAAACCGCCAGTTTCGCACGCAGGAATTCCGCACGGTTCGCGAGTTGTTCCGCAACGCGTGGGTCTGAAGTGGTGACTGTAAAGTTTTTTGTACTGAAAGTCGCGGCCTGAACGGATTCTGCCCCCAAAAGAAAAGTCCAAACCAGCAGAATCACTAAAGTGAAACTACGTTTACACATGAAAAAAATCTCCCAGGATGTATTCACGAAAAAATAACTCTCATTTCTACTTTACACTATATTTGAAAAAAAACCAACCCCGTAATGAGTTTTTTTCGGAAATTTAATGAAAATTCCGGAAATTTTTCCCGAAGATCACAAGCCTCAAAATCGCTATTGCTTTTCCTGAAAGTTTTTGCTATCATTAATGAAATATTCCAGATTTTTTAAGAGGCTGAAAATGAATACACCATTTCGGGTTGGAATTGGGCACGACACGCATCGCTTGATTCCCGGTGACGGGTTTCGTCTGGGAGGAATTCCAATTCCACATGACAAAAAACTGCTCGGATTCAGTGACGCGGATGTACTTCTCCATGCTGTCATCGATGCCTTGCTCGGAGCGGCTGCGGCGGGCGACATCGGCGACCTGTTCCCGGACACGGACGAAAAGAACCGGGGCCGGTCTTCGGTGGAAATGCTAAGTATCGCCTGGCAGAAAGTCCAAAGTATGGGTTGGAAACTCCAGAATCTTGATTGTATCGTGTTCGCTCAGCGTCCCAAGCTGGCGGGCTACAAAGCAGACATCGCGAGAAATATCGCGGAAACGCTCGGAGTAACCCCTCAGCAGGTAAACATCAAAGCCAAAACAGGTGAAGGTATCGGTCCCGTGGGTGAAGAACTCGTCATTGAGGCCCAATGTGTCGCTCTTCTTACGGGAGCCCAGACCGTTTCCGATCTGAAAGCAAAATCCCTTGCTGCCTCACGTCCCGCGTCGGTCGTTCCTGGTGTTCAGGTTTCTCCCTCGATCGCCACTCCGAAAGCGCAAGGCCCAATTCCAAACTGGGCAACCTGGCAAAAATAGTACAGACCAAAGATTACATTCAGAGCACAGCAAAATCCAGCTGCTACAATCCCTGCCTGATCTGGGCAGGGCCAACTTATGAATGGGGTAAAATTTTTGTTAAAGTGGAGAATTTGTACGGCGCTAATTTTCCACTTCTGCAAGGTCGTTGGGTGGGAAAAGGAGTTCCGCTATTTTACTGCGAAATTTCCGGTCCAGCTGCACG
>JAFTCU010000275.1 GCA_017454585.1 Thermoguttaceae bacterium
ACTCTTAAATTTCTCAAGGAATCACCGTTTCATTAACTGCTTGAGTCTCAGCGCCTCGGTGCGGTTTTTGTAGTCGCAGTCCAGCGTGTAGCAGCCGGAGACCATCCCGTTGCGCGGGGCGGTCGTGCAGTAGCTGAACGTCCGGCAGACGCGGCAGCGGTTGAGTTCCCGCCCGGCGAGCGAGTCCGCAATCAGGTCACCGTAAGTCAAAACCATGCGCCCGATCCCGACCGAGTCGATCCAACCGTTCCTTACTGCGGCCTGCGCCACGTGCGGCAGGTAGTCCTGGAAGTACGTGTACGCCGACCCGATCATCGGGAGATTCGGGAAGCGTTTTTTCAGCTCTCGGGCGTTGACCATCTGGCGGACGCAGCCGAAAAGCGGGTCTTCCGGCGGGTCGATCCGCGGCGGGATCTTCATCGAACCGTCGGGCTGGAGGACCGCTTCCACCGCGGGCGTGAAGGACGGGCGCTGGGCGTACACGCTATAGTACGGCGTGGCGGCCGTCACGTTCAAAAGGTCGATCTTCACCTCCTCGGCCATGACGCGGACGATTTCGAGCATTTCGTCTTCGATACAGTTGGCGATCGTGCCGAATTTCGCTTTAGTTTCCTCGCCGGGGATCGCGTCGTAAATCGAAAGCCGCACGCCGATCATCAGACCGGGGCACTCGGTACGGATCCCGTCAACGACTTCGCGCAGAAAACGCAGACGGTTTTCGAGTGGTCCGCCGTAATCACCGGGACGGTCCACCGCGCGCATAAGCTCGTACAGGAAGTAGCCGTGGCAGTGCTTCACGTCCACGAAATGGAAGCCAGCGTCCCACGCGCATTTGGCGACTTTCACGTAATTGTCGATCATCTGGCGGATCTCGCCATCGGTCACGACGCACGAGTCATCGCTCGGGTCGATCTTTACGCGGGCGTCAAGCATTTTGTGATGGAACGCGATGCGCGGCGAGCTTTTCCCCCAGTACGGGTTGCTGAACCGGCCGGAATGGGTGAGCTGAAGGCCCACGAGGAACGTTTCGTCCGGGTTTTTACCTTCTTTCTGGAGCCGTGCGCGGTGTGCGCCCGTGACGGTTTCAAAGAGCTCGTGGTACATAGAATCCGCTTTTTCCTCGCAGTGGCACAACTGACGCGGATTGGAGCGTCCGTCGAACTGAACGGCGCACGCTTCGCCTCCCCAGATGAGCGACGCGCCGGAATCGCCGAATTTTTTCCACCGGTTGAGCAAAAGGTCGGACGGGGAGCCGTCGTCGTTGGCGTCCCAGCCCTCCATCGCCTGCGTACACCAACGGTTTGGAAGCGTGTAATTGCCGATCTTTAGCGGCTGCGCCATCGGCGAGCCTTCCGCTTCGGAAAGGATTTTTTCATCGACCGGGATTTCCAGACCGAGAGATTGCAGGTAATTCACGAATTCATCACGGGTACGAAGTGCGCCGATGCGGCGGTAGGCGGATTTTTCCATGGTTTCCTCTAAATCTTTCTTTTTTATTTTGGAGAAAAACTTTTCTTTATTCTACTCCTTTTAAAAAGAAAAACCACCCCCCGGAACATTTTTTCAACAGAATTTTTTAAAAAATTCCTCTTGCGTCAAACTCCAAAATTGACTATGATTCTTTTATTGGATGGAGGGGGGGAAGCCCACCAGGAAATCAAAAAAAGAGGAAAAAAGGATGACCAATTCAAGTGCGGAACTGTTGAAGGTCCAAGTACGCTGGCTAACCGAAAGAGATTTGGACGCGGTTTACGATTTAGAACAAAAATGCAGTGAAAACCCTTGGGGACCAATGGAATTCGCGAACATTCTGATGCACTCCAACTGCGTAGGGATCGTGGTTGAGTATCAGTCCCGGTTGATCGGGTACCTGATTTACGAGACGCAGGAAAAGTCGATCGATATTTCAAACATCGTGGTGCTCCCGGAATTTCGCCGCAAGGGGGTAGCTTCCCAGATGGTCGCGCGTCTTGCCTGCAGTCTGATCCACGGGGCGCGCCGGATGCTTACACTTTCGGTTCGTGAGTCCAATCTCGCTGCCCAGCTTTTCTTCCGCTCTTTAGGCTTCAAAGCGGTTTCGATCAAACGAGCCAATCAGGAAATGAACGAAGACTCTTATGTCATGCAATACAAACACCGTGCTCGGGTTTTACCGACGGAACTGGTTTTGAATTGAGTCTGAAACCCAAGTAAAAAAATAAACAAGGGATTAAAAAAGGAGACGGCACACGTGTACCGCCTCCTTTTTGTTTAGCTTTCTTCCGCATTTTCTTGAGCGTTTCTAGGCAAATTTTTCTTTGGGGGGGTTGAATTCCACGGAATTTATGCTACACTGTAATATGAGATTTTTCCGTTTTTTAGAGAGGTAAACCCCTATGAAACCCAGCCGTTTCGTTTTCTTTTTTATTTTGGTTTCGTTCCTGATTTCCGCGTTTTCTCTGGTCATTTCACCGAGTCACGCCATGGATTGGCGCACGTGGGCGGAACTTCCTGTTTGCAGGGACGGACGTATTATGCCATTAGACGCCTTCGCCCGGTCGAACGTACGTCTGATTTGCGGCCGGAACGCGCCAAGGATCGTGATGGAAGACGGTAAAAAACGGAAATTCACCGCGGCGGAGCTTTATTTCGCGTGGCTGGCCGAGCCGGAACGATGGGCTGAAATTTCGTTCATCCCGCTGACCGACGTGGCTTTGCGCGAGTGGATGGGGCTTCCCCTTTTGAGTGAGTCCGGTGAGCGGCTTACTGCTGTTTCACCCGCGGACATTTCAAGGCTTTACAATTCTAAAGATTTTAACGCGAAACTCGCCCGAATGCTTCAGAAACTTGAGGAGGCTGAAGCTCTTGTGGCAAAAGCAAATGCGGAGGGAACGGTTACCGGGACGGAATTGGAACAGGCGAAACTTCTGGCGAAAGAAAGTGGAAAACTCCGCGAGAAACTTGACCAGTTGGAAAGCCGGTACGTCGCGTGGCTTCGTCTGACGTTTAACCCCGTGCGGACGGCTGGTTCGCTTAACGCACAGAACGAGCAGAGCGCCTGGACTTCTGTTCTGAATGACGCGGCGTACGTGGACTACATGGGGCAGATCGTTTCCGTTTCGTACGTCGAGCAGAATCTGATTTTTATGCTTTGCGGCGAGTACGAGCCAAGAATCTCCCTGCGCGGGGCGGCGATGGAAAAGATTTCGGCCGAGGAACTTGCTCGGATCCACGACGAGCTGAAAGTTCCCGACCGCCCGGATCGGCGTTTCACCCCGCACGAGCTTTACGTCTCGCTGAAGCGGGACGCGAAACTCTGGAAGCACGTCCCGTTTTTGCGACTGGAAAGCGTGGAACTGCGCAAGATTCTGGGCCTTCCGACCGCGCCGGAGGGGGAAACCCCCATGATTTTTGTCGCGCCGCTCGAACTTTTGACCGCAATGCAGGAAAAAGACGGGAATATTCGGGACGCTTTGGCGAAAAAGACGGTTTCCGAGGAGGCGGCGAGGGAACTGAATCGGCTTCAAATGGCGGTCCAGTTTTACTGCTACTGGGTGGATGGTCAACTTTTGAATTCCGTGCCTCTTGGGGAGCGGTTTTACACAGATTTTACCCAGCTCTCTAACTGCTGGTTCGGTCAGGGACGTGCCATGATGGGTCCTGCACAGCCGCTTGATGTTCAACTTCTGACGATTATCCTTGAGCGGGATCCAGCCCTTTTCCAGAAAATGGCTTCCGGGTGGCGGACCGTCTCGCCGCAAGTCACGCTGAACCAGGCGATCCAGACGGGCAAAATCACCCCGCCGCAATGGGATTTTCTGCTTTCGTGCATGGGGCCGGACTCGCCGGAATTCGCGTTTTTCAAAGCCGCTCAGGACGTTTCACGTGCTTTCGAGGCTGTACATGCCACGTTGACTCAACCAGATTTAAAGTCGGATTTGGCCACCCAAACCTTACTGATCCAGATTTCAGACCGGCTTGCGGATTTGAGGAAAAGCGTCGATGCTCTGCTTGTACCCTTCAACGCTTTGTGCGCCTCGGCCCGGGGGAAACTCCCGGAAAAACTCACGAAAGCGGACGAAGACTGGTACTCCATGCTGGTCGTGAGCCGCGTTTCGCTTCGGAATTTCGCGCTTTGTGCCGCGTCACTTCAGTACGCGCTTTTTGATGAAGATTCCGCTCCGGGGATACTCCCGACCGTAGAAGCGGGGCCGCTCGATCGGAATCGCACGGAGTCGGTTCAGGTTTTCACGATACAATTCTCGCCGAATTTTCAACCATGGCTGAGTCTCAACGCGCTGCTTTTCGGGGATTTGGAACACGGTTTCCCGGCGGACTGGCCGGTAGAGGCGCGTGCGGAAATGGGCTCGGCGCGTGCCGCGTTCAAGCAAATGGCGGAGGCGTGGAAGAAAAACGAGGCGAAAGCGTTCGACGAAGCAGGCCGAAATTTTGCGTCGGCGCTCCGAAATGCCGCGGAGGAACTGGAAGAAGTCCGGGCGCGCGTTCTGCCGGAAGGGGAACTGGACGTCGAGGCCCTAGCGAACACGAAGTACCCGGCCAGCCCGTTCAAAATGGGGCTTGAAACGTGGTACTTGCGTCTGCGTCCGTTTACATTCGCGTGGATATTCCCGTTTGCCGCCACACTGATCCTGGGCGCCTCGTGTGTTTTCCAGATACTTTCCCGAAAAAGTGAAATCTCAGGTGACTCGGATTCGCTTCGAGTCTTTGAATCTTTCGGCTCGTTGGCCTTCTGGCTCGGTTTTGGCCTCTTTTTTATCGGAATCTTGTTCACAACTGTGGGACTTGCTCTTCGTTCCTGGATCATGAATCGTGCGCCGGTGACGAATATGTTCGAGACCATCGTTTTTGTGGCGTGGTCTGCCGGCGTTTTGGGGATTTGCCTGACGTTCCGTGTCCAGTTCGCCCGGATGATTTCGCTCGGCTGGAACGCGGCCAAAGTCGGTCCTTGCGAAACCCCTGCGGGGAAAACCTTCCGCGCGTTCTGCTGGTCCGTGCGGGTTTTGCTGGCGGCGGGAATTTTCTTCCTGCTGGGCTTTTATGGCCTAGGAAACGGGTCCGGCTACACCGCGATCCGGCTCACTCCGGCACTGGCGGTTGGCGCGGCTGTGCCTTCCCTTTCCGCCTGGATCGAATGGCTCGCCGGGGTTTTGATGCTCGGCGTGTTCCTGTGGTGGGTCCCGCTTTTCCTGATCGCGCCGTTGGCGGGGTGCTGGCTTTACGTCACGAAAAACCAGTGGTCGGATGAAGACCGCGGTCGGGTGGAGCGTCAGCGGTTCCAGCGCCCGTTTTTCGCGTGCGCTTCGGCGTTCGTCGTGTTCCTGATCTCTTGGATCGCGGTTTCCTTCCCGGACGTTTTCAAGCCCGATTTGCGGAATCTCGCGCCGATTTTGCGGGATAATTACTGGCTGGCGGTCCACGTGATCACGATCGTGGCGAGTTACGGCGCCGGGATGCTCGCGTGGGGTCTGGCGAACGGCTCGCTCGTGTGCTACATTTTCGGAAGATATGGCACGGACGCGGCCGGAAAACGCACGCCACCGGAGATTTGCCGGACGCTTTCAGAACTCCTTTACCGTTGCATGCAGGCCGCCGTGCTGCTGCTCGTCATCGGGACGATCCTGGGCGGACTTTGGGCTGACGTTTCGTGGGGGAGATTCTGGAGCTGGGACCGCAAGGAGGTCTGGGCGCTCATTTCCCTTTTCGTTTATCTGCTGATCCTTCACGGCCGGTATGTGCGGCTGCTCGGTGAGTTTACGCTGGCGGTCGGCTCGGTCCTCGGTGCGTTCGCGATCATCATGGCGTGGTACGGCGTGAACTACGTCATGGGGAGCGCGCTGCACGGATACGGCGCCGGTTCCGGCTCGCTGATCTACGCGTGGCTCGTGGTTGGCGCGAACTGTCTGCTGATTCTGGGCGCGGTCGTTCGGTACTCAATCGAGATGAAGTAGAATTAAAGGAAATTCTCAAAACGTTAGCAGTGCGATTTGGAATTTATCTCACTTGAAGAACGCAAAGTCCGCCAAGTTTTTAAAAGTCGTTTACGATACGCCGCGCAAACGCAGTCTCCCATCTTCCTCATTTAAAACTTCGCGAACTTCGCGGACTTTGCGTGAGTTTTTATCCTGCCTGATTTGATTCGATTTTTCCAGAAAATCCCATCAAGGCTTTCACGACCCTGAAATTTTTTCACTTTTTTTCCAAAAAAATTCTCAAAAAGGTCTTTTTTTTATCAGGTGTCCCTTGTAACAAATTGCCTATTGTGTTATACTAGGGACAGAGTTAAGGGAAATCCTTAACACAAATAACCCAACGCCTAATGAGCGGGAACTACCTATTGGTGAGCCGATACTGAGCTCGTAAGGGGCCTGAATTATTTGTCTTCAGAGAATGTATCTGTGCGTGACTCCTCGAGAGAACGCACATCACAAGATATTGAAGCACAGGTACCCGCCTTTAACCTACGGGCTCTCCAATAATCCTGCTAACCTGGCTGTTGGGTTTTTTTATTAAGTTAGGAGTTGGAAGTTAGGAGTTGACGCTTCGCGTAACGTTGGCTTCAGAATGAGTTCAACCCATAAAAAGCCGAAGGCCTTTCTAATTCCTGATTTCTAACTCCTAATTCCTAACTCCTAACTTCCCCTATGGCCAACATTCAAACCCTTCCAGCCGCTTGTACCCACGTCATTCTTTCGCTGAACCCGAAAGCGGGACGGCATTCGTCCAAAGAACGGGCGGAGAGGCTGGCCAAAACGCTTCAGGAGGCGGGGCTTGATGTCGAGATCCAGACCGATCTGGCGGTCGTGGCCTCCCGTGCTAATGAGCTTCATCGTGCGGGAATACTGCGCGCCCTGATCGGGGTCGGAGGGGATGGAACCGCTGCGGAGCTGACGAATCGCACCGAGCCTGGCGTCCCGATCGCGCTGCTTCCAAGCGGGACGGCCAATCTGCTCGCCAAGTACCTGAAATACTCGTTTGATCCCGAGAAATTCGCGCAGATGATCCTGGCCGGAAAAGTTATGACGATGGATGTCGCGCAGGCGAACGGCCGCCTTTTCCTCGCGATGATCGGTTGCGGCTTCGATGCGGAAGTGGTCGCGCAGGTACACGCCGCCCGAATGAGCAATCCGAAGGGGGCGCATATTAATTATTGGTCGTACACGAAGCCGATCCTCCGTTCGATCGCGTCGTACCGCTTCCCGAAGGTCCGGATCAAGTTCCTCGATGAAACCGGCACGGAGACGGGTGAGTTTTACGACGTTCCGTGGGTTTTCATCTGCAATATTCCCAACTACGGCTGGGGAATTCCCATGGCGCCGGGCGCGAAAGGGGACGACGGTCAGCTCAACGCGCTCCTTTGGCGCGGCGGGTCCCTTTGGAGCGGCGTGCTTCTTTCCTCCCTGGCAACGCTTGGCGGTCTGCACCGGTTTTGGTGGCGTGCCCGAATGAGGACCGGCAAAAACTTCCGGCTTTCGGTCGCGCCGAATCAGCGGGAGGGGACGGTCGTTCCATACCAGCTCGACGGCGATCCGGGAGGAAATCTCTCCGTGGATGTGTGTTTGCTGGAAAACCGGCTGACGATTTTTTGCAAGTAAAGCGTTTTATTTCGATTTAACCCGGCGCGTAATTTCGGCCTTCGGCCTCCATTACCGCCTTTCATCATTTTTATATTCAGGAGCTTCCAATGGCTTACTCACGCGAAGAACTGATGCAGCTCGTTCAAGGGGTTGCAGCGGATTACGAAAAACTCGAAAATGAGCTGAAAAAAGCGGTCATCGGCCAGGACGAAGCCGTTCGGACGGCTCTGGCGGCGTTGATCCTCGGCGGGCACGTGCTCGTGGAAGGTCTGCCCGGGACCGGGAAAACGTTCCTCGGGACGTCC
>JAFTCU010000276.1 GCA_017454585.1 Thermoguttaceae bacterium
CGTCCCGGCGTCGGCGTTTGACCAATTCCCCAAGGCGTTCGTCGCTTCATCCACCACCAGGGCCGCGGTTTCCAGACCCGTGGCGTCGGCCGGGAGCTGTGGGGCGAACGTGAGCGCCATCGTGCCGAGGAATTCCGCCGCGTCTTTCCCACCGACCGAGCCGATGTAACGGGCCGCCAGATTTGGCGCGTCGCCGTAATGCCGGGTCAAAAACGCGATCGTGGCCGCTTTGTCGGTCGTCCGGCGGCAGAGGTTTTGCAAGGCTTCGTCAAACTCCGGGAGCGCGTTTTTCGCTTTCAGCTGACCCACGAACGACTCGATGGTTTCCGGCGTCGAGGCGACGATCTGCGAGTAAACGACCAGCGCGTGCGGGTCAGTTTCGCTCCATTCGAGGAGTTTCGGGGCGAGTCCGTCGAGCTTCATCGTTCCGACGATCTGCACCAGCGCCGGCGAGTACGGCAGGGCCGCGAGTTTCGGCTCGGCTTCCTCCGGTTTCAGCTTGCAAACGGCGTCGATTGCGGCGTTCCTGACCGTTTCGTCTTCCGAAGCAAGGGACCCGATCAGGGCGTCCAGAGCGCGGGCGTCGCGGAGATTTCCCAGCGCTTCCAGAACGGCCGGGCGGGCGATTTTCGCATTTTCGAGGAGGCCCAAAAGAACGGGCGTGAGGGCCTGATTCCCGGAAATGCCGAGCGTGGCGAGCGTCTTTTTCTGGTTTTTCGGGTTGAGCGTCTCGAGGGTTTTCAGGGCCGCCGCCGCAATTTCGGGCTGGGCCGCTTTCGCCAGAATGATTTGGGCAGAGCGGAAGTCCGCGTCGTCGGCCGAGGTCAGGAGATTCAGGAAAAGCCCCACGTCGCCCGTGAGCATGATCTCGTTCTGGGCGGCAATTCGCGTGGTGGGCCCGTCGATTTTGGCCTCACTGACCTCCCGGAACCACGCGGCGGCTTTTTTCGGATCTTTCGCGCGGAGTTCATCGGCGGCGGTGAAAAAACCGTCGGCGGCCGCACGCTGAATATTCGGGTTTTCGTCGAAAAGTCCTCCGCGAAGCACTGCCAGCGCGTCGTCACTTTCGGGGAATTTCCCCAGGGTTTTCAGCGCGACGGTCCGGATCAGATCGCCGTGGCAGTCACACGACGCGAAGTCGGCGATTTTGTGAACGGAATCGTAGTCGCGCATCGAGCCAAGCGAGGCGATCACGCCCGCGACGCAGTGTTCATCCGCGGCGGCCAGGCCCGTGCGAAGCGTTGCCAGCCCGGCACGGTCGGGAAGATTTTCGAGCGTGGTCCGCGCCATCGTGTTGAGCCGCGGGTCGGCCAGCATTTTTTCAAGCTCGGGGAGCTTTGTCACGTCACCGGTCTGCAAAGCCTCGAACGAGGTCTGGGCCTGCGCGTAAAGTTCGTCCTGCGTCTGCGCCTCGGCGGAAAGGCAAAGCGCGAAAAAGGAAATCAGGCAAAAAAGGATGGAAGGTTTCATTTGATTATTTCCAGGATTTTGAAAAAGACTATTTAATATTTAAATTAATATTCAAAATGATTTTGAAGGAGCAGGCCCCCCGGTTTTTCACACGAGCGCGAAAAGCAGCCCGATGCCGATCCCGATCATGAGGCAGCAGCCGCAGCCGCTGGCGGGAAGGCCACTTTTCAGGCGGGCGATTTTTTTCTCAAGCGCATTCATATTGACCCGGTCACCAGTATCCAGATCAATGCGCGTAATATCGTTGAAAATGCCCTGGACGTACTGGTAATTCCCGGGCTTATTCCGGATGTATTCGCAAATTTCCAGTTCCGTCGGAAAGTGAAGATCCAACTTGGGGCACTCGGCCATTTTCGTCTCGATACTATCTGCATTAATGGAGAAAAGCTCGCGGTCCCCTTCCCGAAGTGAGACGGAGTCCGTTTTCAGGAAAACCTCAACGCAGCGATCTCCAAAGCCGCCCGGGGTCAGCGTCAGGGTGCACGTGATCAACTCGCTGTGCGGAGCCTCCCGGATTTTCTTCGAAAGGTCTTCGCCTGTATTGCCAAGAAGTTGGGGGATCTGGCTGGGATGGACCACGATTTTCCCGGCAGAAATCGAGTACAGAACGTAAGACTCGTCCCGGATCGTGATGGTGTTTCCCGAAATGTCGAGGGTGACGGTCATAAAATTTTCCTCCTTCGCAATGATTTTCAGATCAGGTTCCGGGTTTCCTTACAAAATCCACGGCACGCGGCTGGCCCGCGCCCTCAGGCGGTTTGCCTCGTCGTCGTTCACAAACGATTCGGTCTTCGGGTCGAAATGTAACTCACGCCCCAGGAGCCAGCTCAACGCCGAGGCGTGGCACGCGATGTGCGACGACCGGATCACGTCGGCGCAGCAGGTCGGCTGTTCCCGGGTCTTCACGCAGTCGAGGAAGTTCCGGATGTGGTACCGCGGATTGGTCCCCTCGATGTCGCCATAGACGCACTGGAGCGAGTCGTTGGAAAGAAGCATCTTGCCGCTGTCGCCGGTCTCGACCCAGCCTTCCGAGCCTTCGAACCGGACCGGGCAGGTCCCCAGCCCGAGCCAGCCATCGGGGCGCATGACGAGCTGGACGCCGATTTCGTAGGTCGCGAACATCCGGTTCCCTTCGGCCCAGTATTTTACCGGCTCCGTGCCGTCCATGCCGAGCGCCCACTGGCAGAGGTCCACGGTATGCGCGCCCCAGTCCAGATGCCTGCAGCCCGAGTCGAAATCATAATGGCCGCGCCATGCGGACCAGTTGCTTTTCCCGACTCCGGCATAAGCCTCGTTGAAGGGCCTCCACGGGGCCGGACCGAGCCAGAGATCCCAGTCGAATTCCTCGCGGTCCGGAAGCGGCTGCTCGGGGAGCCAGTCGGTCAGGTGCGTCAGGTAATAAATCGAGGCGTGGACCGTGTGGATCTTGCCCAGTTTCCCGGTTCGGGCCAGCTCGCAGGCATAACGGAAATTCCGCACGTTCCGGCGCTGCGTCCCGCCCTGAAAAACCGTCCCGTAGAGTTTCATCGTTTCGGCCAGTTTCTTGCACAGGTCGATCGAAATGGCGCACGGCTTTTCGCTGTAAACGTCCTTTCCGGCCCGGGCGGACCAGATGGAGGCGTGAGCGTGCCATCGGTCGCCGGTCGCGATCAGTACGGCATCCACGTCTTTGCGGTCGAGCAGGTCGCGGAAATCCCGGTACATCGCGACGTCGTTCGTCCCCTGGGCTCCTTCGGCCTGGGCCTTCACTTTGATCCGGCGAGTTTTCGCCACGTCGGCGATGCCCGCGAACCGAACGTCGGGCTGATCCAGAAAGAAACCGAGGTCGTAACCGCCGCGGTGGTTGATCCCGATGCCGCCGAGGATGATTTTCTCAGAGGCCGGGGCCGACCCATCGAGGCCCAAGACTGAGCCGGGAAGGACCAGAGGAGCGCTTAAAAGCAGAGACTGACCGACAAAATGGCGGCGGGAAATGGAACGTTTCATCATAAAAGAGACTCCGTGAAAGGAAGGATTTTGGGTTGGAAAGGACTTCATCTTTCATTATAGTTTATGACGATGAAAATGAAAGGGGGACCCACAGGCAAAAAAATTTTTCTTTTTTTCAGAATTTTTTGATAAAATAGTGAAAATTTTCATCAGGCTGGTGTATAATAAGGAGGTTAAGATTGAATATTTCCTCACTTTTGGGGTTTTTGCCATGAAAGTCATTTCCAGAATTTCCGTTTTTCCCCTGGTTTCCGCCCTTTTCCTGGGCCTTGCGTCGTTGGCCCGCGCGGATCTGGTCGCTCACTGGGCCTTTGATGAAGCCGCTGGCGCAACCACTGCCGCCGACTCGACCGGAACGTACCCTGCGACGCCCAGCAACACTTCCATCACGTTCGGGGACGCGGGCAAATTCGGGAATGCCGTCACGTTTGACGGAACGACCGCCTCTTCCCAGCTCACTTACAGTGGTTTGCAGGGAATTTACGACACCAGCGTCTCGTTCTCGTTCTGGGTCAAAGTCCCGGAAACGACCAACACGGGCGGGCAGGTCATCGGCGCGTGGCAGAATTCGTGGGGTTACCGAATCTATTTCTCAAACGATCAGCGCAAACTCAGTTTTGACGCCAGATCGAGCTCGGATGGTTATGCCCACTACAATACTTACGGGGCCTCCACGGGCAATCTCGTTGCGGATCAGTGGAATCACGTGGTCGTCGTTCTTGACCGTGAAAACAACAAGACGTACACCTATTTGAACGGCAACTTCGCCAACGGAAATACCTACCCAAGCATGGGGCCCCTCTGGGAAAGCACCGGCGTCTCGGGCATGGGCTGGAAGCAGGACCAGGCGGGCGGCGGACTTCTGAACGGTTCCCTCGACGAGATGTACGTCTATAATTCCGCCCTGACCGAGCAACAGGTCCACGGTCTGATGTACAATAATAATATTAATGAGTTCGTCGTCGCCAACCCCTACGTTCAGACGAGCGACAAAGTCCTGCTCGGCGCGCTGTTCGGCGTTTCTGCCGACAGTACGGTTCCGGAAGCCATGGCGGCTGGCGGGACTTTCGGCGCCCAGGCGACCACCGGAAACCTCGGCATTGCGTACGCGACCAAAGCCGCGGAGATCTCGACGCTGAATCAGGTCGTGGACGTCACGCATGACGGGCTCATGGTCGATCTGAGCTCGATCAATGCCGGGAACACGTACTCGGCAAACGTTCAAAACGCGAAGTGCAACGTTGCGGGCCTCAGGACCACCGGGAAATTTTTCAACGAAACAATTTCGGTCGCCGGGTCGAATACTCAGACCGCGAATATTAAAATCGACGAAGGGATCGGGATGCACGCCAACGCGCTGGTGACGTTCGACGTTGCCGAGATTTGCGAGAAAAACGGCTGGGATCCCTCCGCGAGCCTGGCGTTCACCTGCTCCAAGGCGGGAATGAACGACGAAGGCTCCGGCTCGATCGACCAGGTGATCCTCGTTTCGGACGCAAACCATAATATTCTGGGGAGTTACGTCAACGGGAATTACGCCCCCATGACTCGCGGTGGGGACGGCACGTACTCGTTCGATTCCGCTCCGACGACGCATCTCGGCGCAGGCAAACTTTACGACGTGGACTTTCTGCTTCCGGAAGGCGCGAAGTACCTGACGCTCGCGACGACCACCTCGAATATTACCAGCGCGCACGGCGTTTTCGGTCAGGCGCATCTGCGGCTTGTGGACGTGGCCCCGATTTCCGAAGAAACCCCTGTTTACCTGAACCGTCTGGCCTCCATGGGAGCGAGCGGAACGACCGGGACGGGAATTCTTGCCGAGCAAATGGCCGTGAATGGTTCCGTTGGAGCCGAAATTACGACTTCCACGTTTGGTGTGGATACGATTTTGGGAAATCTGAATAATGCAAACGGTCTGCAGCTCGCCAGCAGTGCGCCCTGGAAATTCGATTTCACCAAAAACTTCAATTCATCCAATTACACCGAAGGGCACATCTACAACTGCAAGTGCGGCGCCAACGTCTGCGATCGGGCCTGGAATCCTCTTTTGGGGACCGCCGACGCTCCGAATGATTTCATTGGACTTCATGCGGAAAAAGCGATCACGATCGACCTTTCGGATATTCGTGAGGCTGGCTGCCTCGATCCGAATCAGCCCCTCCAATTCACCGTGACGGCGACCGGAATGCATACGGTCAACGCGCCGGCGACGCCCATCATTCTGGTCAGCAACGAAGAGGGAATTCTGGAAGGGTATGTTTCCGGCGTGAAGTACGACGTAACGCAGGAAAACGGGATCTGGTATTTCGACACTTCGTCAGGAACGGACTACAACCAGTACATTACCAACGGAGCGTCGGCCGATTTCGATATTACACTGGGATCGAATGCGAAATTCCTCACGCTGGCTTATTCGGGATACGGAGATGCCAATACGGACCACTTCACCTGGCTGAATCCGATGCTCGTGCCGATTTCGACAGAGGGGGTTCCGGAACCGACCGCGTGGGTCTTGCTCCTGCTGGGGCTTTTGGGGTTAAAATTCATGAAACGTCAGAAATAGGTAGTTCCTGAAAAGGGCTTTGCGGGCGGGAGTCTGTTTTTCTGCCCGCAAAGATTTTATTCTGTTTTTTCTTCTTCGGAATTGCTCTTGCGCGTTTTACTGGGTTTCGCTATAATTACAAATGACGTAAACCCCCAACTCTTTGTTTTTTATCATCAGGTTTCTGTTATGAATTCAAGAGAAAGAATCAGAGCGGTTTTTGAGCATCAAAAAGTGGATTGGCTCCCCACCGACCTGGGAGGGACCCGGAAAACCGGTATTTCCGTGACGGCCATCTATCATCTGCGGCAATGTATCGGCGCGGAAGTCCCCGTCCGTCTTTACGATGTGTACGAAGGGCTCGCGGAAATGGATCCGACGGTTGAGGAAGCGGTCGGGTGTGATACGATGCGCCTCCCGCAGCCAGTCCCGCTCATGAATATTGAGTGTCTGAAAGAGCAAACCAAAAAAAAGTGGAAGCCGTACGCGATGGAAGACGGGACCGGCGTATTGGTTCCGGTCGATTTCTTTCCCGAGCGTGAGTTGAACGGGGATTTGTGCCTTCGCGATCTGATGGACCGTCGTTTTGCCAAGATGAAGCGCGGGGGGTGGAAGTTTGAACCTCTGGCGGAAGGGCCGGGGGCGTGCGGACTGACTCTCGTTGAGGTTGAAAAGGAGCTTGAGGAGAAAAACCCGGCCGTCGCGCTGATCCCGGAGGATTCGTACTGGGAACTGCTTCAGAATTTCATCGGGATGTTCGCCAAAGTCTCCAAAAAAGCCCTGATTTACCGGGCCGGACCGCCTACGCCGTTCTTCGGAGGGCTGGGGGCACGTGAGCCGCTTAAGTGGCTGGAGGTTTTGGAAACCCGTACCGACGAGGCGAAGAAACTCCTCGAAAAGTGGTTTGAACTTTGGATGGACCAGATCACGAAACTGGCCGCGGCGTCCGTGAAGCCGATCGATGTACTGGTTCTGGAGGAAAATTTCTGCGGTGTGTGTCAGGATCTGGATCGTCAGCTTATTCGTGAGCATATTTTGCCGTTATACGCAAAAGGGATTCAGGAAATCCGCGTGAAAATGGGGCAAACACCGCACATTTTGTGGCAGTCTGAAGGGAATTTTACGCCGTTTCTTCCTGATTTGCTGAAAATCGGCGTCGAGGGCGTGAGTTTCATCAATCTGGAAACCTCCGGTGTGAATCCGCTCACCATCAAGCAGGAATTCGGTAAAGACCTCGTCCTTTGGGGCGGGGCGTGTAGTGCGAGGGACCTGGCCGACCTGAATCAGAACGCCGTCCTGCGAAAAGTGCAGGAAAATCTGGCGATCCTTTCCGAAAACGGCGGCTACGTACACGCCTTGGCCGGAAACGTCGAGCCGGGAACGGACCCGGAAAACGTCCTGGCCTATTTTTCACGCCGGGCGTAAAAATGCTCAGTGAACGACATCCCATTCCACCGTTTTTCCCCCGGGACGCGCGGGTTTTGTTTCTCGGGAGTTTCCCGCCGCCGCGCTCACGGTGGTGTATGGACTTTTTCTACCCGAATCTTCAAAACGACTTCTGGCGGATTTTCGGCCTGGTCTTCTTCGCGGATCGGGAGCATTTTCTCACGCCGCGGCCGTCGGACGGGAAAA
>JAFTCU010000277.1 GCA_017454585.1 Thermoguttaceae bacterium
GCGGAGCTGGGCCATTTTTGCCGAAATATCGTCCTTCGAACTGTCAAACCACGCAATATTGAGTGCCATATAAACCTCCAGTGATGAAAAGAGTCTAAACCTTTGAGTATTTTACCCTTTTAGCGGAATATTTCAAGCCCCCCGGGAAAAATTTCCGTTTTTCGGCCAGTCAGGAACCAAGGCGGAAGTTTTTGCGTATTTATTTTAACTTTTTTTGTTTTTTTCCAAAAATACCCGGTGGTTTTCCTTGAAATTAATCCGGTTTTTTGGTAAAATGTGAGAAATGAACCAGTTTATCAACTTTTGGGGATTAAAATAGCATGAACGACCATCGAACAAAATTAAAAGGTTTTACGCTGATTGAACTCATGATTGCCACGACGCTGGGCCTGATTCTGCTCGGTGGTCTGGTTTCAATCGTCGCGATGGTGAACACCAGTTTCTCCGACACCCGCGTACTGATCGACCTGCAAAACCGGTGCCGAAGTACGCAGATGCTGCTGCAGAACGACCTTTCGCACATTTCCGTGACTCCTCAGCCTCCGCGTCCGACGCAGGCAGATGATGGGTATTTGAGCCTGGGTGTTTGTGGTCTCACACACAATAATACCAATAAAACCTCCCGGGGCGGGAGCGCAGTGGTTGATATGGACATTGTGAACGCAAGCAGACACGATTACGCGGCATTCACCGTCTTTAATCGCGAAAATCCGTTTACGTTTACCGACCCTAACGATTCCTCACGCACACTTCAGACTCCTTACGCCGAAGTCGTCTGGTTCATCTACCAGTATGATTTATATCGGGTGACGATTCCGTTCGTGAATTCTCCGGAAGCTGCGCGGAATTACCCGAATTCTGGCTGGCCGAACGTCCGGATGATCTCCCCGGCGCTTTTGGGCGTCCCCTCCAAACGCATTATGAACGTTATTAATAGTTATATTACTTCGAATCAGATTCAACAGTATATGGTTCTCCCGAATGTTTTCCATTTCGCGGTTGAGGTTTATAATCCGAACGACAAAAAATACGACGAAATTTCGAATATGGGCAATTATTTCAAGGGGGCTAACGGGAATATTCAGTCCAAAACCATTTCATCCTTTACCGCCTATTACGACACAGGTTCCTACCTTTCGGATACCAATCCGGCAGGTTCTGCGACTCAAAATGATACTTACGTCAATCCAGGCATTTACAAACGGACGGATTTAGCTACCACAACCGCCTTCCTTCCCGGCATGCGCATCATCGTCCGCGCTTTTGATCCGGATTCAGGCACGATATGGCAGTTCCGCGTGGGGCAGGACTTCCGTACAAGATAAAGTTTCCAATCGCATCATTTGGGGGATTTCATGCGAAAACAAGGATTTACGCTCGTTGAGCTGCTCGTCGTCATTGCGATCATTGGAATGTTGGTGGGGCTTTTGCTCCCGGCGGTCCAGATGGCTCGCGAGGCTGCTCGGCAGTCGCAGTGCAAGAATAACCTGCACCAGATCGGCATCGCCTGCCACAACTACGCATCATCCAATAACAATCAGCTCCCGCCGGGGGTTCGGGACAAGAAGTACAGTTACTTCCAGCCGGGGTACGGCGGTTATGGCCTTTTCACGCTGATCCTTCCTTACATTGATCAGGGGTCGCTTTACCAGCAAATTGACCAGGAAACCAAACTATCTACTTCCTACCAGGACAATACCAAATCCGTTGCCTATACTCTCATTGGCGCGTACATCTGCCCAAGTTTTCCCGAAAATGCCGTCAATTCGGACACTTCCAGAGGAATGTACTATTGCGGCGCACTCTCGCTTTATAATGGTGTTGCCGGGGCTGTGCATACGGCAAACGACAATAATAACAAGCCTGCAGCGGACAAAAACACCTACAAACCGACGCCGAGCGGTCAGCTTTATAAATGCGCGGAAGGTGATATTCCGAACAACGGCTGCTTCTTCGTCCTCAAATCCGTGAAAATGGGTTCCATCGTGGACGGAACGAGTAATACGCTGATGCTCGGTGAGCTTCCGGCCGCCAGCGTAACGAAACAGAATACCAACTCCTGGCACACATACCCGTACTATGCCCGGGCGTGGATCGTTGGCTTAAACACCGGCGGGAACCGTGGGTTTTACTCGGGTAAAGTCGTGGAATGCAGGCTGAACAGTCCAACCTCTTCAAGTAAGTTCAATTACCAGGCGTTTGGGAGCCACCACTCCGGCGGCGCACATTTCAGCCGGGCAGATGCGAGTACTTCGTTCGTTAACGAAAATATCGATTACCACCTCTACCGCAACCTGGCGACACGCTGCGGGAAAGAGACCACGTGGGAATGATGAAAGTGTGGAGTTAGGAGTGAGGAGTGAGGAGTTAGGAGTTGACGCTGGCGCGTAACTTTGCCTTCAGAAAGACTTCGGCCCGTAAAAAGCCGAAGGCTTTTCCAACTCCTAACTCCTA
>JAFTCU010000278.1 GCA_017454585.1 Thermoguttaceae bacterium
GCTCCCTGGCTCCCCTCCGGCCCGCGGTCGCTGCTCCGGCTCCCCCGCGGCCCGCGGTCGCTGCTCCGGCTCCCCTCCGGCCCGCGGTCGCTGCTCCGGCTCCCCTCCGCGGGTGCCCAGGCTCGCTCTGGGGGGCTGCTCTGGCTTCCGGCCAGCCCCCGTGGCCCCCGATCCGCTCCCCCGCCATTTTCTTTCCTATTTTAACCATCTTTCCCAAAATCCCCAAAATCCCCAAAATCTCAAAA
The DNA here is from genome assembly GCA_017454585.1 of Thermoguttaceae bacterium. Next base: position 246 of record JAFTCU010000278.1, read on the forward strand.
TTTCCGGCAGCCCGTTCCGGCAGCGAGCCGCCTGCAGCGGCGGCGCAAATCTTCCCCTGGCGTTTCGGCTCCACGGGCCTCTGGCGGTCTCTCCAATTTGACCTGTATATAGATGTATCCTGGATATTAAGAATAAAATATTGGCGGCGCAAAAAAGAAAAAATAAAAAAATGGGATAGTGTGCGCTCGGAGCGGTTTTTTGATGCCGTCTGGGTGCCGGTGAAATTTGTATTAATGTATTTATTAATAATGTCTATTGATTCTCTCTGTCTTTTGTATTGATTGGTTCCTTAATTTTAATTTTCTTTTTGGGGCTGCAGCTTTGTTTGAAGTGTCGGGTGAATGTGGCCCCGATGTCATTGCGGAGTCGGTTAGTGGCTGTTTTTTTTCTTCCGGCTCATGGCTGCTGCATCCTGTCATCTTGCGTGCGGTGGCGGTCTTGAAGCTATCAGATTTATGGAGTGTCTGTGTGGTATGGTCAGTACTCAATGGCAAACCGAGGCCGATCGGCTGGGAATGCTATTTCCATATCATGCTCCCTGGATCACACTTCGCGTGGGTGGGGTGAGTCGTCTCTTGCTTCGTCTGCCTATGGATCAATGTGTGAATTTTTGCCTGTTGATCACTGGGGTGTTTTGTGGCTTTGGCCTTGCTGGGGCTTTTTCATTTTGGGGCTTTTTCCTTGAGAGTTTTTTCTGGTTTGGGCCGTTTTTTTTATTTGGCGTATTTATCCATCTGCCTTTTTTTTCTTTGGTCAATTGTATTTTTTTCTGCGACATTTTTTCTTTCTGCGATCGGCAGAAAAGTATCAGCTCTGCGATTGATTTCCGGGTGCCGTGTGACATTTTTGTCAAATTCCCGAAATGGGAAATTTTGGCGCAGCTCAAGCTCTGGGTGGGGCAAAAGTTGAAAAATCCCGCAAAAAGTCGAAAAATCGGCGAATTTCGCAAAAAACCGGCAAATTTCGCGAAAAATCGCGTATTTTTGCGAAAAAACGCGAAATTTGGCAAAAAAAGCCAAAATTTCGCGCATAATGCTCAAGAAATGGCGTTTTTTGGGCATTTTTCGGCAATATCGCCCAAAAATCGGCCATTTTGGGCGAATATTGGGCGATTTCGCGTTTTTTCGCGAATTTTGCCGAAAATTTCCGGATTTTTCAGAAAATTTCCCTGAAATTCTCCATGAGGCCCTGAATTTCGGCTCCGCAGGCGTCATCTCGCTCTTTTATGAAGCGGAGCGTCTTTTCAACCGCAGAATGGTCGTAGATCCGCGTCGTTTGCGTGCTCGCATGGCCGAGTGCGGTGGCTGCTGCTGCCTGATCCATCAGGAGCGAGATGAAAGTCGCGGCGGCGTGCCGCAGTTGATATGGCGTCCACCTCTGGATGAGTGCCTCTGGTGTTCCGTCTCGCTCGGCTTGCTCGTTTGCTTGCTCGATTGCTCGTGAGATGTGCCTGGCGTAACTGTCCTTAGTGAACATCGCGCCAATGCGGGCGTGTTTTTTCGGTTTCGGCTGGCCGAGCCGCTCGGCACGCTCGCACCAGCTCGCTTGGGGTGAAAATAGCGGCTCATCAGGCTTTTTCCCGTTGGCGTGCGCTTCCAGGATCGAAATTTCGAAGCGTCCGAAGCCTATAATTCGTGTTTTGTTATGGATTTTCGTTTTGTGCCGGAATGGGACATAAATCCAGGCGTCCGGCTCCCTTTTCACGAATTGCTCCAGGGTCATTCTGAAGATTTCGCTCGGTCTCATGCCTGAGATTCGCTGCAGGATCACCATGTCTCGAACCGTGGGGAGTAGGTGTGGCAGCGTCTTAATGATTTCGATGTCCGGCACGTCTTCCCGCGGCGGATGGTCGATCGCCTCGCCTTGCTTCAGTGGTTCCACTAGTTTGAGCTTCTGATAAGTCTCCAATCGGACCGTTTCCTGCGTGACTCCCCACTGAAAACAGCGCAGCACCCAGCCCGTGAGTTTGTTGATGTAATTCCGGCTCAAGTTTTGGGCCACCCATTCATTTCGGCAGGCGATGAGGGCCTGCGGTCCGAAATCGTCCGCGTCCGTCTCTCCGTAAAGCCGAACGACCGCCCGTGCCATCGTCTTGAGTTTGTCGAAATGGCTGTTTTTCTTCATCGTCTCCATAAAACCGGCGACCAGCTCGATTATGGTCAGTGCCGGTCGCGCTGGCTGTGCGGATGGCGGACTTTTGAGCCGGACTTTTCGTGGAGAGGTTGTTTTCAGCTCGGTCGAGCGGCTCAGAATCATTTCGAGGAGCCGTGCTCTGGCTGTTTCGTAGTTTCGTCCGAGGTAAATCTTGCGGCGGTCAAAATTGCAGAAATAATCCCCTTTTTTGCTCTGCAAAATGCGGGGGAGCTGGTCTGGCTTGCGTTTTGGCATGGCTGTCCTTGCTGCTGTTGGTGAAAATCCGAAACGGGGGCACAAAATTTCCCGAATTCCGGGGGATTTTCAGTGTAAAACGGGGGTAGAACCTCCCTAAAACGGGGGTATTCCTCCGTTTTGGGAAAACTTGAAGCGCAAGAAAACAAGGACATGAAAAAGGGCCCCGCCCCGTAAAACACGAAGCGGGACCGCGAGGTGGGCGATACAGGACTCGAACCTGTGACATCCGCCTTGTAAGGGCGGCGCTCTAACCAACTGAGCCAATCGCCCGATTGGTACAATGATTAAATTGTAAGCATTATTATGCCATAAATTTTCGGTTTGTCAAGGACCTGTGAGAAATTTTTCGGGTCAAATCTTAAATCACAGGCAAACGGAACTGAAGCGTCTCGCGGCAAACCTCTCGGTACTCGATTTCTGCATGGAAAGAGTTTTGAAGTTTGGCCAGAACCTTTTGAACCACTGTTTCCGGTGCGCTTGCTCCTGCGGAAATCAGGATCGTCTGATCAGGGGTAAACCACGTCAGATCCACATCTTCCGGTCCGTCCACGAGAAAAGCAGGGACGTTTTGCATCGTTGCCAGTTCACGGAGACGCTTGCTGTTGGAACTTGTGGGGCTTCCCACGATCAGGACAACATTGGCCTCGTGTGCCAGTTCACGAATCGCCTGCTGCCGATTTTGAGTTGCGAAACAGATGCAGCTCACCTGGGGCTTCACGATTCCGGGAAACCGCTGCGTCAGTACATTTACGATCCGTTCGGACTCCGTGATGGAAAGGGTCGTCTGCGTCAGGTACGCCACTGGCTTGTCCGGGAGTATATCGAGCAGTTTGGCTTCTTCGACGGAACAAATGACGTGCGTCGCTTCGGGCGCTTCCTCAACGATCCCGACGATTTCGTCGTGCCCGGCGTGACCGATCAGGATGATTTGAAAACCCGCTTCGGCCAAACGCGCGGCCTGGGTGTGGATCCGCGTGACGAGTGGGCACGTGGCGTCAATGATTCGGAGTCCCTTTTGGGCACACAGATCCCGCACATGGGGCGAGACGCCGTGGGCAGAAAACATCAGATGCGCACCGTCCGGCACGTCCTCTACGGAATTGACGAAATGAACGCCCAGATCCTGAAATTCCTTCACGACCCAGGTATTGTGCACGATCTCGTGAAAGACGTAAAACGGCGCACCGTACCGCTCGACGGCCTGATGAAGGGAGGTAATCGCCCGGTTTACCCCCGCACAAAAGCCCCGAGGAGAAGCCAGGAGAATTTTCATGGGTGTAATCTCCTCAAATACTTTTCAGATTGAAGGTTGATGTTTATTATTTCCCCTTTTCCGCCTTCCATGCGAGAGGGCCGTGCTTTGATTCGGGGAAGGCGAGCCCAATGACCGCGGCCATATCGACCTGGCCCTGTTCGCTCACTACATCGTCTTCCAGAATGCGCTCGGCCTCATCCGCCATGGCCATGGCGAGGCGGTTTCCAATTTCCTGGAGCGAATATTTTTTCGGGTCGTCTTTTTGCCAGTTGAAAGCGATTTCCCGCACCGTCGGGTTGAAGCCGGTCGGCTCAAAGTGATGATTATGCACATTTTTACGCCAGTTGTTTCCCCAGAGGTAAAACCCCATTCCCGTTTTGCGACCGAGCAGTTTGCGCTTTATCATATAGACCAACACGGGAGAGATTTCTGTCCGTTCCGGGTATGCGTTATACAAGACTTTACCGGCGTTCATGACCGTATCCAGCCCGATTTCGTCCATGATGCGCAGTGGTCCCCAAGTCATGCCGAAATTCACGGCCGCTTTTTCGATGGATTCCATCGTTACGCCTTCCAAAAGGAGTTTCAACCCCTCGTTCAGATACGGATGAAGAAGCCGATTCACGACGAAACCGGGGCAGTCGCAAACACAAAGCGGCGTTTTCTCGAGTGATATCGCGTAGTCACTCAGACGCTGAAGGACCCCCTCCGAGGTTTGAGACGAGGGGATCATCTCCACCAGCTCGCGATTCCAGACCGGATGCAGAAAGTGGAAACCTGCGAAGTTTTTCGGAAGGGGAAAAACTGCCGCCAGTTTTTCGATCGGAATCGTGGACGTGTTGGTGGTGAAAATCATCGACGGCCGCATATAAGGCTTGAAATCCTCGTATAGAGCCGACTTTGCTTCGATTTTCTCGACGATCGCTTCTATGATCAGGTCACATTCACCCAGTTCCTCAAGTGTCCCGGTTTCCACGAGATCGAGCATTTCCTGCCGCAAAGTTTCGGGAACATTGGCCAATTCTTCGTTCAGACGGGACTTAACGGACTGGAGCATCGCGGGATTCGAGTCGTAAATCGTCACGGGGAAACCATTTCGGGCATTCAGGGCGGCAATTTCCAGCCCCATCTGGCCCGCGCCGATGATACCAATGTCCTGAACGGAAGAAAATGAGTGGGTACTTGATTTCTTGACCATGATGTTTGAAACCGGCCTCCTTACCGGTCAAATTAATAAGGTAATCCGTGAAAATGGTATACTTTTCTAATATCTCAACATCGGGATGCGGTTCGCTCGTCCGAACTGAATGAGCATTTCCTCGGGCGTACAGTTATAATTGTCTTTCAGCGCATCGATCCAGTCCTTGCCATCCTTGATTTCGTCCAGAAACTTCTTGAATCCCTGGGGTTTGCTCTTGAAAATGAATCCGACCAAACCGCTTGCGACGCCGTACTGCCACGCCTCGAGCTGGGAATCGGCCTGAAGCAGCCCACCAACGGAACCTGTCTGACGCATCATTTTCAGCCCGCTTTGCTGTTTCAGCCGGCACTGGATGTCGGCCGGAACGATGACCCCGGCCATGAAGTCGGCCATTCCTTCATTGAGCCAGAGCGGAATGCCTTGTCGAGCGCGGTAGCGGTGAACGAACCCGTGCGTCGTTTCATGGACCAGCACACCGATGAACTGCCAGCGTTTTTCCATCTTGGAAATGTCGCCGTAGAAGAGGGAAATGAGGACCTGCCCGTCACTTGATGTGTGCGCCAGGCCGCTCGCTCCGGTGAACTGATTGGCAGTGGAGTTGAAAAACTCCTGTTCAAACTGTAGAAACTGCTGCTGAAGCGCGAAGGCACAGACGATGCACTTCCCGCTCCAGACCTTGGCGTCTTTGGGGAAATCGAACATTTGGCAGAGCCGGGCGAACATTGCCTCAAGGTACTTCAGGCATTCCTCCGCGATCGGTTTGGGCGCGTTAGTCAGATAGAAGAAATGTTCCGATTCGTAATAAACCGTTCCAGAAAATTTTGCTTTGATTTCCTCCAGGTAATTTTTTTGACGCTGGATCTCCGCCTCGAACTGCTCCTCGGTCAGCTCGGGCCAGAGCCAAATCCCGGTTTCACGGTAGTACGCCATCCGATCGCGCTCTTTTTCTTCGGGCGTACGAGTGTCTTCCTCAACGGGTTCGTCCTTTTTGCCCTTCCCTCTTTTGCCTTTGGCATTCTTTTCCTTTGATACAGTTTCCTTTTTCGTGGGCTTTGATTCTTTGGAGGCTTTTGATTCTTTCGAAGCTTTGGATTTTTTTACGTTCTTTTTCGACTTGGACTTCTTGGAGTCCGACTCAAAATCGAAGTCGAAGTCATCGTCTTCTGATTCGGACATTTCGTCCATAAGTTTTCGCGCGGAACTTTTTCCAGAGCGGGACTGAGCCTGAAGAGAATTCGAGGAGGATGTCAACCATACAAAACTGAAACAAAGCAACAGGAAAACCAGGATTTTAAGGGCCGGGCGAGTTCGCATTTTACACCTCTGGGGAAAGGAGTGGGTTTTGAAAGAAAACACCGATTAATTCAATCATCAAAAACATTTTTGGTATAAATCATATTATAATATATGTATGAAAAAAAACAAGCGGGAGGCCAGGACAAAATTTGACTTTAGCCTTTCCCGCAAATTTTTAGTAATTATCAGTCTTTCTCCTCTTGTTCCAAACTTCCCAAATTCTCAAAAATATTCTCCAATATTCCGGCAGGGCGCTCTCATAATCGGCAAATTGTAAAAAATCCCACTTTTACTCAAGACCCGAACTGTTTCTTGACGATATTTCAGACGTGGGAGTTTATAATTTTGTGGAAATCAAGGATCCCGATTATGAAAAAATTCAGTTCCTTTGGAGTTTGTTTTTTGACCCTAATGATATTAGGGTTCGCATCGTTTGTTTCGGCAGAGCCGATGAGAGTTTCATCTTTCAAAACCATTCAGATGGAACCCATCACTTCTGAGGGCCGAGCGCCGGTCGTGACTGGCCTTTCCATCAGCAAAGACGGTCAGACTCTTGTGACGGTTGGCGATGACCACAAAGCCCGCATCTGGAACGTCACTGATGGTCGGCTCAAATACACGCTGAACGATCAGCAGGACTGGGTTCGTTCCGTGAAATTCAGTCCGGACGGAAAAACGTTCGTTACCGGTGGAATGGATAATCAGCTCTACTGCTACGACGCGAAGTCTTTCCAGCGTACGCTCCAGTTTGAAAGTGCCCGCACTGCGGTCCGTTCTATCGCGTTCGACCCAACTGACAGTTCACGTATGGCGGTCATTGGCTATGATGCTTCGGTCTTCATTTATGAAACCGCTTACGGCCGTAAAACGAGGACTTGGGAGACGACCTGCTCTGATCAGCGCAGTGTTCAGTTCAGCGCGGACTCGCGTTTCGTCGCTGCCGCCGGCCGTGATGGAAACGTTCGTCTTTTCGATATGGCTACGGGCCGTATTCAGACAGATTTGGCGCGTCACACCCGCCGCGTTTGGGCCATAGCTTTCAGCGAAGACGGCAAATATCTCGCCACGGGCGGTGAAGACAAAAAAATCTACATCTGGTCCATGAAAGACTTCTCGTTCGTTCGTGAACTGGATTTCCCCTCCGGAAAAGTCACCTCGCTGACCTTCTGCGGCTCGGATACGGTCGCGGCAGGTGCGGCCAGCAATCTGATTTGCGTCTGGAATCTGCGTTCAGCGGACAGCCAGCCGACCTACGTTCTGAGTGAACACAAAGGAACGGTCGCGGATCTTCTTTGGGATTCTGCGAATCAGACGTTGATTTCCTGTGGTTTCGATTCCACCGTCCGTTTCTGGAAGTGGCAGACTCAGGATATGGCTATTTCAGAGATTCCGGTCGTTCGTTGAACGAGTCATAAATCATTTTTTTCAAGGTTGATACAAAAATGACTGTCAAAAATACCAAAAAGATGTTTCATCACGTCCTGAAAGGAATGGAACTGCTGGAAAACCGCTGTCTGCTCAGTGCCAGCCCGATCGATGTTGGAACAGTGTACTATGAAGGTGCCGGTACTGAAAATGAATCCGGTACTGACTCTGCCCCGGATTACATCTACGTCGCGTTCCAGGGTGGTGCGGAAGGCACGGAAATGACCCAGGTCACGATCGATATGGCTCGTTGGGACGACGGAAGTTACTGCTTCATCGACCAGGGCCAGGGCGTGTATGGTTACAGCCCGTTCCAAATCCTGCCCTCCGACGATTACGATGTTCTGGGCTACAAAATCAGCGCAGACTCGACTCAAGTCACGATCAACCTGGAGGGTTTCACCGCGGGTGACGTCCTGGTGATCTCCTGCGACGTGGACCAGGTTATCACGGCCGGCTCAAACTACAAAACCGTGGCGGTTGCTGAAGGCGGTGAGTACGAAATGTCTTCGACCTTCAAAGCGACATTCGAGCACGCCAATTACTACACGCTGAACATCGAAGACGAACTCGGCTACGTGGACGATTTCGATTTGATCTCTGAGTTCGTGGAGATTACGGGCCTTCCGGACGATCCGTACATGAACAAATACTCCATCGGTCGTGACGGGCAGGACCAGCGCGTTTACACGGCTGCGGCCTTCGAGTCCGCAGTGCAGATCGAACTGCCTTGCACCCTTTCCGGGAATGTCTGGGAAGATATGACCGCGACCGGAACGCAGTACCGCGCGGGGATTGACGAGTACATCGAGAACGTTGAAATTCAGCTTTACAAACTCAACGAGAGAACCGGTAAATACGAGTGGGTCCAGACCGATTACACCGACGCGAATGGTCACTACTCATTCGACGTGGAGGCGGGAACATACCGCGTGCTGGAAATTCAGCCTTATGGTTACAAAGATGTTACGTCCTTCGTGGGAACCATTGATGGGATCCCCGTGGGTACACAGATCAGCGTCAACGAGCTTTCCAACATCACGATCTTTGGCGGCGAAGACAGCATTCAGAATAACTTTTCCGAGTATCGTCCCTGCGAGATCTCGGGTATCGTCTGGCTCGACGTCAACAAAAACGACCAGTATGACGCCGGGATCGATGAACTCCTTGAGGGCGTTCAGATCGACCTGCAGAACGAATACGGCGTGGTCATTGATACGCGTTACACCAACGCGTACGGTTACTACGAATTCACCGATCTGATGCCCGGCGAGTTCCAAATCTACGAGCACCAGCCGATCGAATTCGAAGACGGCGGTGAGCGTGTCGGTACGGTGGACGGCGTGAAACGTGGGGTCATCCTCGCGAATGATTACCTCGGCGACATTCGCCTGTATTCCAACGACGTCGGAATTCATTACGACTTCTGGGAGTTCCAGTACGAAAAATGCTCCATTTCCGGTTATGTCTTCAAAGACGGTCCGGACCTTGTACTCAAGGAAGGTCAGAAATTACCCGACAATTTGTGGGAACTGTACCCCGGTATCCGGAGCGCCGACGACACGATGCTTGCCGGAATTACGCTGCTCCTTATTGATTCCGATGGGAACGAAGTCGCGCGTACGACCACGAACATCTATGGTTACTACGAATTCGTTGACCTGACCCCGGGCCAGTACAGGATTTTTGAGGTTCATCCGACCCAGTATATAGACGGCATCGATACGCCGGGCGATCTCGGCGGTGATTCGCTCCTGCCGGACGGCGACCTGATTTACGATATTAACCTGGACTGGGGTGACCACGGCATCGAGTACAACTTCAGCGAAATTAAAGTCGTGTGGGAAAAAACGCCGCCTCCGGGAGGCACCCCGCCGCAGATCACTCCGCCCCCGCCGGTTCATCACACGGGTGGAGGTTCTGCGCCGGTCATCGGGAACAGTTATATGCCGTATTTCGGGAACTCCACGGGTCTTTCCCTTGGTGGTTCGGGCGGCGGCGGAGCGGCTTTCCACCTCGCAGTCCTTGGCTCTGGCAGCGCTGGGGCTTATGCGGCTGCGGCGGGTGCCATGGGGAACGCTGCCGGAAATGCTGCTGCGGCTTCCATCCTGGCGGACGCGAACGGAAATGTAAACGCCTACGCCAACGCTGATGCTTTTGCGAATGCGAATGCGAGCGCCCTGGCGGCTCAGGCGAACGCGGCGGCTTACGCTAATTACCTGCGCATCGCCGACCTTGACCTGACCAGTTTCGACCCACAATCGTGGGAAGGCCGTGCGCTGGCTCGTGTTCGTCAGATGCTTGCTGAAGGTCTGGACCCCGGTCGGGTTTGGACCACGGATGAACTTCGGAGCGCCCGCCTCCTGGCTGGTGACTTCAACGGCGACGGTGTGGACGAGTTCGCGATCTTTACCGATGGCTTCTGGTTCATCGACCTGAACGGAAACCGTCAGTGGGACGACTACGACCTTTGGGTGAAACTTGGTGAACGCGGAGATCAGCCGATCGTTGGTGACTGGAACGGCGATGGAAAGGCGGACGTTGGTGTCTTCGGTACGCCGTGGGATGGTGACCGTGAACTCGTAGCGCACGAATACGGTCTCCCGGACGCAGAAAATCAGTTGATTGGAACGTACAAGAATATCCCGATCGAAAACAAAGGCCATTACTATGTTAAGGCCCATCGTGATGGTATCCTTCGTCGCGATGTGGTGGACCACGTCTTCCAGTTCGGCAAGCCCGGTGACATCGCAGTCGCTGGTGACTGGAACGGTGACGGCGTCGCGAGCGTTGGTGTGTACAACAACGGGAAGTGGACCCTCGATTATGACGGTGACGGACGTTTCACATCTGCGGATAAACAGTTCGTCTTTGGTCAGCCTGGTGACGTGCCGGTCGTCGGGAAGTGGGATCACTCGGAAGTCTCCAAAGTCGGCGTTTACCGCAATGGTGAGTTTGTGCTCGACGTGGAAGGTAAAGGCGTGATGGATTCGTCGGTCGCGCACGTTCGGCATCATGTTCCGAACGGACGCCCGGTCGTAGGTGACTTCACGGGTTCCGGCGTCGCGGACATCGCGGCGAACCTCCCGCAGAACACGGGTTCAGGCGCCATAGCCTCACAGCCAGGTCCGAGTTCGACGCACTGATCGAACCACGCTAAAGTAAAAGTTTTTTAAGAAAAAGGACCCATCGGTTTGGCGGGTCCTTTCGTTTTTTACCACGAGATACTTTTCAGGTACTTCATGCTTTCCGGGATCTGCGTCCGGAAATCGTCCGACTCATCTTCGATCAGGTAGTACTCAACTCCGGCCTCCTGCGCGGCCTTGAGGATTTCAGGGAAATTGGCCTGACCGGTCCCCAGGGCGACGTCATTTTCGGTTGGAGTCGTTCCCGAAAGGTTCCCCTTCACCCCTTTTTTCAGGTCTTTCAGGTGCATCAGACGGAACCGGTCCGGGTACTTGCGCAGGTAGTGGACCGGGTCGGCCCCGGGGAAAATCATCCAAGTCACGTCCATGTTGAACGTCACCCAGCGCGGGTCGGTCTTCTGGATCAGAAGGTCAAAAATGGTCTCGCCGGGCTTTCCGTGCTTCCACGGGAGGAACTCGTAGCCGTGATTATGGTACACGAAAATCATCCCTTCGCGGCTGAACCGTTCCCCGATCTCGTTGAACCGCTTGGGGGCGGCGATCGCTTCCGACTCGGTGAGTCCCCAAAAGCCGTGCGGATACCACGCCACGCCGACGTAACGGATCCCGAAGAGTTTCGCCTCACGGATCACTTCCTGAGTGCCCTCTTCCGTCTCGTACATTTTCCACGCCTGGTTCTTGCAAACCGGTTTCAGCCGGTATTTGTCGAGCAGCGCTTTGTACTCCTCGGCCGTCGTTTTGTAAAGGCGGTTTGCCTCGACGATCGTGAAACCAAGTTCTGACGCGAGTTTCATCGCCGCCTCCATGTCGTCCTCGGCGATGCTCCGCACACTGTACATCTGGAGCCCGACCTGGCCTTTGAACTGTTCCGCGAGTGCCGTGGAAACCGCGGCGAAAACCAAAACCAGTGCGCCAATCAATAAAAATCGCTTCATTTTTTTTTACTCCTGATTCAATCTTACTCCGACCGTCGAAAGGTCGATCGGTTTGAAGCCCAGTTTCCACGCGGGGCTCTCGGGTTTCAGAAGACCGTCGTGTTTTTCGGGATGAAGGAAAAGTGGGTCGGCCGAAATGCCGTGCTCGTCAAAGCCCAGTTTTTTCCACTGTTCCCAGCCCTGAATTTTCTCGATCGGGGCGGCAGAGCACCAGATCAGGTTGAAGTCGCAGTGTTTCATCGACTCTTCGATCCCGGCGCCCAGCGCGAACAGACGGGCCTCCGGCTCGTCGAACGTCACGATGTTGTGCGAAAATTCAAGGTCCTCCGGGTTCTTCAGGAAGTTCGTGAAGTGCCCGTTATTCAGGCTGGAGGCGCGGAAAATATTGTTCCGGACCGTGTTTCCTTTTCCGCCCTGGAACATGAACCCGCCGTGGCTCGTGCCGTACACGTAATTGTTTTCGACGGTGTATCCACCTGCGAACGAATCGAGGTAGATCCCCCACGAGAAGAAAAGCGGCTTTTCCGGGCCGGCGCACGAATAACCGATGGAGTTCACGACCCGATTGTTTCGGATGACCGATCCGCTGCGGAAATTCCGGTCGCCCTGCGTCACTTCGATCGCGCCCGTATCGTTCGTTTCGCGGCTGGTGTTCCAGACGTCGTTGAACTCAATGACGTTTTTCCCGCCGGCGTTCTTCATCGAAATGCCGTACCGGCTGGAGCCGTTGATCGTGCAGTGGCTCACGAGGTTTTCCGAGGCTCCTCGTTCCAGGACCACGCCACCGATGTGCTTGTAATCGAGGCCAAGCTCGCGGAAATCGCAGTCTTCCACGACGTTTTGGTTCGATTCATCCATGATGAGCACGCCGCCCTGAGCCGACCGCAGGACGCGGCATTTTTTCACGGCGTTCCCGTTCCCGCCCTTGATCCGGACCGCGTAGCGCCCGACGTCGAGGAACGTGCAGTTGGAAACGGTCACCCCGGACGTTTTGTCGAGCTCGATCACGCCCCGCGCACCCATCGAGTACCCGACGCAGGAGTCCTGCCGCGTGTGCGCGGTTTCGGCGAAGTTCAGCCCTTCAAAACGGACCGGCGCCAGAGCCTGCGCCTGTTCCGTTCCCACGTTTTCCCCGGAGTTCACGCTGAAAAGCGTCCCCAGGACCGCGAAACGGTACTCGATCGGCTTTTTCACGTTTTCAGGGGTCTGGAACGGGCAGACGCTCAGGACCCCGGTTTCCCGGTTGAGGAACCACTCGCCCGGCTGGGAGAGGAACTCAAACCGGTTTTCGAGGTAAAAACGGTCCCCTTTGTTCAGCGTCGCGGTCGCTTCCGGTCCGGCAAGAGAAACGACGCCGGTTTCCTCATCGATTGACGTGACCTGAACGATTTCCTTGAACGCGTGGCACGAGCCGCTCTGGAAAATGTGCATTTCAAGCGCCGGGTCGGCCCAGCGTGCGTGGAGTTCACCTGGCACCGCACCGAATTTTTTCGCGGAACCACCTTTGGAGCCGAAGGCGAGCTGTGGCCCGATCCCAATGACGAACGATTCGGCGGAGATCACGACGATCGGCTGGCCCGTCGGGTCTTCGAGCGTCGCGTTCGGTTTCCAGTCCGGATTTTTCGCGAGGAGCAGACCATCCAGATTCAGTCCAAGCCCTTTCCGGTTCATCCATTTCAGAAGCGCGGGGCCTTTTTTACACGAAAAGGTGGCAGTTTTTGCCCAGCGTTTCGCCGACCAGGACCCCGTATCGTCCAGACCCAGCATCGGGACGGGGCCTTGCGACCAGCCGCCCTCTTTTGGAACGAACGCCGCCGCGGCCTTCGGGTTCAGCTCGGCCGGTTTTTTCGCCCAGGACTGCGTGTGCCGCAGGGCTTTCGAGTCTGCGCTCGGTTCAAACTCCGCGATTCCCAGCGTGAAATTCTTTCCGACGTCTTCCACGCGATTGTTCTGCGAGTAGTACGCCCACACGGTGTAGTCGCCGTCCTCGGGAAGATCGACCTCATAGACCAGCGTATCGCCGACGTTATGGATGCAGCCGACCGACCCGCCGAGTTTGCCGGTCGGGTCCATCCCGCGGTCCACGTAAAAGAAACCGCGCCGCAGCGGGTCCTGGCTCAGATCCGGGTCGGGATGACGCGCTCGCCGGTACGGGAACAGTCCGTTCGCGGGGAAGTCTTTCAGATCCGAGAAAAGCGCGCCCGGCCCCTCGAACTTCTCAAGGATCTCTTCGGGAAGCGGAGCCTGAAGGAGGCTCAGCCCGGACCGGGTTCGGACCTTTTTCCAGCTTTCGGCCGGAATGGGGCGGCTCCCGAGCAGACGCGGCGGATCCTGTGGGTCGGCGGCCTGGAAAACGAGTGGGACGCGGCGGTCTTCGGGGCCGATTTCGACCGTTTCGTCAAAGTACCAGTCGCCGGGACCGATCAGAACCGTGACGGTTTCACCGGGCTGGGCGTTTTTCTGGGCGGAGCGCCAGAGTTTCTGCGCCTGCGCGAAGGTCCGGCAGTCGCCTCCGTTGCCGTGAGTGAGGGAAATTTCCGCGGCCAAAATCGGCAGCGAGGCCGCGAAGAACAGAACGAAAATGAGTTTGGCAAAATGGTTCATGGTGAAGGGCCGAAAGTAAAAAGAGGATGGGGGGAGGAATGAATAATGAAGAATGAAGAACGAAAAACGAATAATGAGAAATGAATTTTGGGATGGATTCTTCCCCATTTTCCCTCTTTTCATTATTCGTTATTCGTTATTCATTATTCATTGTTTCCTATTTTACCCTGTACCGTTCATTCTGTCAATAATCTCCCCCAAAAAAACACAAAATCTCTCGCCGGGGGGGCTTGAAAGATTGGGAAAAAAATGGTAAAATACACTTAACTATTAATTAATAATTGTACCGGTTTAGGAAAGAAGGTTGAATCGTGGCAGACGAAAACATTCCTCCGATGGATGAATCCTCGAACGAAAACGTGAATCCACAGGCAAATGACGCGCAAATCGTCGGCGGCGGGAAAATGCTTGAATACACCGTCGAAGACGAAATGAAAACCAGTTACCTCACGTATGCCATGAGCGTCATCGTGAGCCGCGCCCTGCCGAACGTTCACGACGGTCTGAAACCCTCCCAGCGCCGTATTCTTGTGGCGATGAACGACCTGAATCTTGGCCCGACGTCCGCTCGAGTGAAAAGCGCGAAAATCTCCGGCGACACGAGCGGCAACTACCACCCGCACGGCGAAAGCATCGTCTATCCGACCATGGTCCGCATGGCGCAGGAGTGGAACATGCGCTACGTCCTGGTCGATAAGCAGGGGAATTTCGGCTCCATCGCGGGTCTGCCCCCGGCGGCCATGCGATACACCGAGGCCCGAATGTCCCGTTTCGCCGCCATGATGCTTGAGGACCTCAAGCTCGACACGGTGGACTTCATTCCGACCTACGACGAACGCAATCTGGAGCCGGTCGTTCTGCCGTCCAAATTCCCGAACCTGCTCGTGAATGGTGCGAACGGGATCGCAGTCGGTATGGCGACGAGCATCCCGCCTCACAACCTGACGGAGATCTGCAACGCCCTGATCCGCGTGATCGATGAGCCGGGCGTTTCGCTGCCTGAACTCATGAAAATCGTCCCCGGCCCCGACTTCCCGACCGGCGGCATCATCTGTGGCCGCAGCGGAATTTATAACGGATACCTGACCGGCCGAAGCACGATCGTGGTACGTGCCCGCGCACGGATCGAGGAGATGAAGGGGAACCGCAGCCGGATCGTCGTTTCCGAAATTCCGTACCAGCAGACCCGACTCAACGTCATTAATAAAATCGCCGAGTTGGTCACGAATGGCCGGATCGAGGGGATCTCCAACATTCGCGACGAAAGTGACCTGAAAGAACCGGTGCGCGTGATCCTGGATCTGAAACGTGATGCGGACCCGAACGTGGTGCTGAATCAGCTCTACAAATTCTCGCCGCTGCAGGACAGTTTCTCGATCATTCTGCTTGCTCTGGTGGACGGGAAACCGCGGGTCATGTCGTTCAAAGAAATGCTCGAGGAATTCATCCGTCACCGTATGAGCGTCATTCGGCGCCGGACGCAGTTCCTGCTCAACAAAGCCCGGCAGCGCAAGCACACGGTCGAGGGGCTTCTTCTGGCGCATGCGAATATCGACCAGGTGATCCAGGTGATCCGCACGTCCCGGACGCAGGCCGAGGCGAAAGAGCGTCTGCTCACGGAAATCAAGTGCCCGGCGGCTCTGATCGAGCGCGCGTTGGGCGAGGACGGTTTCCTGAACTTTGTGCTCGAGTATGGCGAGAAAGAAGCGTACACGCTCACGCCGGTGCAGGTGGACGCGATCCTGCGCATGACGTTGGGCCAGTTGGTGAACCTGGAACAGGCCAAACTCGCCGATGAATTTAACCAGCTTCTGGCGGACATTAAAGAGTACAATCAGATCCTTTCGGACAAGTCGTACATTCTTGCGATCATTCGGTCTGACCTGGAGGACATGCGCGACAAGTATGGCGACGCGCGTCGCACGGGAATCGAACTGGTGGACCTCGACACGAATCTGGAAGACCTGATCACCGAAGAAAACATGGTGGTCTCCATCACGGCCGGCGGATTCATCAAGCGTACTTCCACCTCCGCTTTCAAGGCGCAGCGCCGTGGCGGGAAGGGCCTCAAAGGGGCCAAAACCAAGGGCGAGGATCCGATCGAGCACCTGATCGTCGGTTCGACGCACGACTTTTTGATGTGCTTCCCGAACAAAGGACAGGTTTACTGGCGCAAGATCTACGACATTCCGGAGGCCGCGCGTGACGGAATGGGCCGGGCAATCGTAAACTTCCTGGCTTTGGAAAAGGACGAGAAAATCGCCCAGTGCCGGCCGGTGCGTGATTTCGATCAGGAGGGGCTTTACCTCGTGATGGCCACCCGGAACGGTGTGATCAAAAAGACCGACCTGGCCGACTACCGCCGTCCGCGCAAACTCGGGCTCATCGCCTGCAATTTGCGTGAGGGGGACGAGATCATCGGCGTCGATATTGTGGGGCCGGGCGAGGACATCGTGCTCTCCACGAAGAAAGGCCGCGCGATTCGTTTCGACCATACGGACGTCCGCCCGATGGGCCGAACCGCCACGGGCGTCCGCGGCATCCGCCTGCGTGACGGTGACGAAGTGGTTGGAATGGCGATCGTGAAACCGGGCGCGAACCTCCTGACCGTCTGCGAAAACGGCTACGGCAAGCAGACGCCGTTCGGGTACGATAATTCGGTGGTCGCTGCTCCGGAAGACGAAAACGTGGCGGCGATCCCCGAAGATGAAACTGCTCCGGCGGCGGATGAAACCGCGGAAGGCGCTGAAAACGCTGAGGCCTCCGAAAACGCGGAAGGCGAAGAGACGGAAGTTAGCGCGCGTTCTTACCGCCGTCAGACCCGTGGCGGGCTGGGGATCCTGGACATTCGGACGAGCAAGCGCAACGGCGATGTGATCGGCGTCGCGGTGGTCTTCCCGGGTGACCAGATCCTGATCATGACCGCCCGCGGCAAGATCCAGCGCCTGAACGTCGATGAAGTCCGCGTGACCGGCCGCAATACGCAGGGCGTCCGCGTGATGAACGTGGACGCGGACGACCGCCTGGTGGCCGTGAAAGTCGTGCCTCCGGAAGAAAACGACGGAACGGACGAGGAAACAGAAGAGTAAAAGTTTTCCCCTTTTTCAGCGTTTTTTGCGAGATCAGGAGCGTGGTCAGAAACGGCCGCGCTCCGTTTTTTTCATTCAGCCCGGAGCGTCTTCAGCTTTTTCACCCACTTCCGGTTTTCCTTGTACCACGCGATCGTCTGCGCAATCCCGTCGGGAAGCGTCCATTCCGGTTTCCAGCCGAGGAGACGGCGGGCCTTTGAAATGTCGGCGTGTGTACGCTGAACGTCTGCCGGATGCGCCGGGAAGCGCTCGATTTTCGGCTCCTTTCCGAGCTGGTCTGAAATGATTTCGATGAGCTGCCGCACCGAAAAGGTCTGGTTTCCGCCGAGGTTAAAGATTTCGTACCCGACCGGTTTCAGCGAGGCGATCACCCCGCGCGCAATGTCGTCGCAGTAGGTAAAATCCCGTTCTGCGGAACCATCGCCGTAAAGACGGATCGGTTTTCCTTCCGCGATGGCATGAACGAAGCGCAGGATGCTCATGTCGGGCCGGCCGGCGGGACCGTAAACCGTGAAAAACCGGAGGATGGAGCAGTCCAGCCCGAACAGATGCGTGTAACTGTACGCGAGCGCCTCGCCGGCTTTTTTGCTGGCCGCGTAGGGGGAGCAGGGCGCGTCGGTGCGCTGGTCCTCACGGAAAATTTCCTCAGTCGAGTTTCCGTAAACGCTGGACGAAGACGCCAAGCAGAATTTGGTCGTTTGGGTTTCACGGCAAAGCTCCAGGAGGTTGAGCGTCCCCGTGACGTTGGTTTCGATGTAAACCCAGGGGTTTTGCGTGGAGTACCGCACGCCGGCACGGGCCGCCAGATGGATGCACGCGTCAAAATTCGGACGCTTTTCGGCTTTCAGCGCGTCGTGGAAAAACGCGTTCAGCTTCGGCCGGTCCGTCACGTCGATCGGCTGGAAGTGAAACCGCTCGAAGCTGGCGAGCTGGTCGAGCCGCCAGTCTTTCAGCGCGACGTCGTAGGCATCGTTCCGGTCGTCCACTCCGAAGACGGTGTGCCCCGCCTGCAGGAGTTGGCGTGCGACGTTCGAGGCGATGAAACCCGCGCAGCCGGTCAAAAAGTAAATGCTCATAAAAAATCCTCCACCTAAATCATCGGCTCTTTTTAACGGCAAAAACAGAAAATTTCCGGTGACGGTGGTTGAATTAAACGCGGGGCGTGGTATAATTAAAAAGTCATGCATCAACTTACGGGGACGACGCTTCCAGCGTCGTCAAATGCAAGGCGGTAATGGAGTGCGGAGCACGGAATTACGCGCCGGGGGAAGTCCGTCGGTTCCATCGCGTAACTCCCCCAGTCTCGCTGCGCGAACCAGCC
>JAFTCU010000279.1 GCA_017454585.1 Thermoguttaceae bacterium
ACGTGCACGAGATTTCAGGGCGTTTTCTTTTACTTTTTCTCCACGGCAAACTGGATCTTCTGAAACCCGCTTTTCTTCCCGGCGGAGTAAAGCTGGATCACGCTTTCTACCGGGACGTTTGGGTCCACGTCCAGGATCAGCGGGACCTCAGGGCAGTCCTCCGCCAGCGTGCGCAGCATCGTGTTGAGCTGGGCGAAATCGGTGATCCGGTTCCCGTAAACCTCCCACCACGCGGCCGACTCGTAGTGAAGCTGGACCGCGATCTCTTCGAAGTCCTGGATCTCCTCCGGAAGCTCGAACGTCTGCGCGCTTTCCGACGGACCGTTTCCTATCATGGCCTGGATCGGCGTGGCAAAAAGTTTTTCCGGAAGCTGGAACGACGACGTGCAAATGAAGAAAATCAGGAGCTGAAAAATCACGTCGATCATCGGCGTCATTTGAAGCTCCTGAGAGTTTGCGGAATGAATGGGGGATTTGTATTTCATCTTACCCGGTTAAACCTTTAGAATCGTGAAATGAATCCCAGATCCAGACCCAGCACGAAAATCGTCAATCCCAGGAAGAGCAGGAGGCCCAGGTAGGAAAGGATGATCATGAGGTTTTCGTTCGGCGCTTTGCCGGTGATCCCTTCCCAAAGGAGGAAGACCACGTGCCCGCCGTCAAGAACCGGGATCGGAAGGAGATTCAAAACCGCCAGGTTCGCGCTGATGAGGCAGACGAACATGAGCAACTGCGCCAGCCCGTCTTTCGCCGACGAATAGGCCACCTGTGCGATGAGGACCGGGCCTCCGAGGCCCTTCACCGAAACCTGTCCGCTGAATAGCTTGCCGAGCATCCGGTAAACCATCGTCAGCGAGTTCCACGTTTCCTGACCACCCAAACCGATGGCCGGGAAGAAACCTTCCTTAATGAAAACCGTTCGGGCCTGGAAATTCAGGTCATTGTGGTAGATGAAAACGTCCGCGTATTCTTCGAGAGGAAGCTCCATCGACTGCGTTTTGCGAGTTTCCGGGTCTTCAAAAACCACTTGCGCTTTCGTCTCATTCAACGGGAAAATCATCAACGAATTGTGGTAGATCATCGGCCACGAAATGAGGTCCTTCCGGAACTCGTGCGGCGGGAGTTTTTTCTGGAAGTGGCTCACGACCGCTTTTTCTTTTTCGGAAAGTTCCGTTTCTTCGGGGACTTTGAAGTCAAACCCCAGGCTTTTAAGCACAAAACCGGGCTTGACGCCTTTCTTTTCCGCTTCCGAGCCGGGCAGAACTTTCGCTACGACAGGCAAGATATCATAGGTCAGACCGATCTCAGGAAGCACTTCGCCGGAGCCGAAGAAATAATTGTCGGCCCCGAAAACGTCCAGCGAAAATTCGACCGGTACGATCTCTTCCTTGCCGGTTTCTTTTCTCTGGACTGCGAAATTAAGGAGCATAGCCGGTTTTTCGGCTCCATCTCCCGCGGCGGCGGCCTGGGCGAAAAGTTCCCGTGTACGCTTCTGAACGAGATACGGAAGTGTTACCGGGTCCAGGTCGCGGAGCATTTCCACGTTTCCGTTCACGGACGTTTCAAAACCGACGATTTTGTCACCGACTTTGAGCCCGGCGCGGCCAGCTCCTTCGTACCCTTCCAGCCCGGAACGGAGACATTGGATCGGTCCCATCGTTAACACGATGCCGAAGTTGCGGGCGTGCAGCGGTTCCGCCATCACCTCGACGATTTTCGCGTCTTTCACATACTCGTTCTTGATCGTCTCATAATCGCTTTCAAGGTCGAGTGTCTTCATTTTGGCATCGTAAACTTTCCGGGCCTCTTCCGTCGGACGAAGGAATTTCAGCGTTACGTTTTTCCCCACGGAGGCGTAAAGAGCCTTCTGAACGTCCAGATTTATACTGATTTCCGCCTCGTCAATTCCAACCAGCACGTCCCCTTTTTTCAGGTCATTTTCAGCCATGAAAGTGGGTGAGGCGGGAGTGACCGGAGTTTCGTCCAGCACGGGAACGAGAGGAGCGGTCGCGCCAAGCATCGGAGCCAGCGCGGTCTTTTTGGGGAATGCTTTCGTTGTTTGGATCAGCGGCATGGACGGACGCTCAAACTGAATATTGATCCCCTCCTCCAGATGATTGCCGAGTGTTACATTTTTGGAAATGTCGTCGAAATATTTGAGTTCATTCTGCTCGATCTGTACCAGCGTATCATTAGACTGAAGGCCCGCTTCCCATGCGCCCTGGCCCGGATGTACGCTTCCAAGCTGGCACGGCAGTTTGGACGTTCCAAGCATAAACGCAGCTGCGGCCGCAATGAAGGCCAAAACGACGTTCATCGTGACTCCTGCGACGATGATCGCCATGCGCTGCGGAACGCTTTTCGCCTGGTAACTGCGCGGGTCGTTGATGAGTTTTTCCGCTTCGGCGATCTCCTCGTCGGTCATCAGGACGGCCTGATCGACTTTCGCTTCAGCGTTTTTCGCCAACGCCTCGCGTGCGGCCTTGGCCTTGTTGATCCGCTCGCGCGTTTCGCCCGGATTGTCTTCCTGACCGAGCATTTTCACGTAGCCGCCCAGCGGGAAGACGCCGATGCCGTATTCTGTTTCGCCCCACTTGAATTTGAGGAGTTTCAGGCCGAAAAAGTCGAATCCGATGTAAAATTTATCGCAGCGGACCCCGCACGCCTTGGCCACGAGAAAGTGCCCCAGCTCGTGAATGAAAATGATGAGCCCCAGCGCGACCGCGCACAGGAAAACCGCCTTGAAAAAAGCAAAATCATAAGCGGCGAAAAGGAAAATACTTGGCATAGTTCAAACTTTCTGAATGAATAATGAATAACGAATAACGAATAATGACTGGAATGAGGTACGGCTCAGACGCGAAGTAGTCCCAGGGTTGATTTCCATTCACGACCTGGTTCGTACTTCATCGAATAAAGGGCAAAATCTTCCTCCCCATTATTCGTTATTCGTTATTCATTATTCGTTTTTTTCTGATCTCTTGATCCAGTTCTATTAATTCTTCCAGCGTGGGTTCCGGCCGGAAGTCGTGTTCCTCAACGCAGTGCCGGATCCGCGGTACGATCTCATCGAAACGGATCTCACCGCGGATGAAGGCCGAAACGGCCAAGTCGTTCGCAGCGTTCAGAACGGCTCCCGCCGTTCCGCCCCGCCGGGCCGTTTCCAGACCGAGTTTCAGCGCGTCGAACCGGGGGTTGGCGTAGTCCGGCGCGAAAAATTCCAGCGTCTGGTTCCGCGTCCAGTCCGTCCGTCGAGTCGGGCCTCCGCCGACCCGGTCCGGGTACGTCAGCGCGTTCTGGATCGGGAGGCGCATATCGGGCGGGCTAAGCTGGGCGATCACCGCACCGTCCCGGAATTCGACCATCGAATGTACGACCGACTGCGGGTGGATCATCACCTCCAGCTCGGGTTTCTCCATGTTCAGGTCGAAAAGCCATTTGGCCTCGATGATTTCCAGCGCTTTATTCATCAGCGTGGCGGAGTCCAGCGTCACTTTCGCCCCCATGTTCCACGTGGGATGCTTGAGAGCCTGCGCGACCGTGACGTTTCGGAGTTCCTCGTCCGGCAGACGGAAGAACGGGCCGCCGCTGGCCGTCAGGATGACGCGCTCCAGCTCGGAGCGTTTTCCGGCGTGGAGGGCCTGAAAGATCGCGCTGTGCTCACTATCGACCGGGACGATTTGGGCGCCGGACTCTTTCGCGAGCCGTTTCACGATGGCCCCGCCAATGACGAGGCTTTCTTTATTCGCCAAAGCGATGCGTTTCCCGGCGCGCGCAGCCGCCACGGTGCTTTCGAGACCGGCCCGGCCCACGATCGCAGAGACCACGATCTCGACCTCCGGCTCGGCCGCGATTTCGGTCAGGGCCTTCATTCCGACGCAAATTTCGGTTCCGGCCGGGACGGAAAATTCCCATTCTTTCGCGGCTTCCTCGTCGGTCAAAATGACCCAGCGCGGACGAAAACGTTCCATCTGCTCGCGCAGAAGCGGAAGGTTTTTATGGCCGGAAATCGCCAGAACGCGGAACCCGTCGATGGTTCCCACGACGTCCAGCGTACTGCGGCCAATACTCCCGGTCGCCCCGAAAAGCGCGATGTTTTTCATTTCCTGCGTCCCAACAGATGATTAAAAACGACAATATTTTTATATATTATACCAGATTCGCGATTTTGGTAAAAGGGGAGTCTTGGGTTTTTTAGAGGATTTTTCAGAAATTTTCGCCTCGACGAAAAAAGAGGAGCCGTTTTCAGAGTTCCATTTAAACACGGATTTCCACGGATTTTTAAAGAGAAAAGGGCGAAATCTTTCCTGAAGAAATCCTTTTAATCCATTAATCCGTGGAAATCCGTGTTTAAATCACGCGAGGAAGCGGGACGGACTCGTTCCGTTTTTCACTCGGCGTCCAGAAAGTCCGTGCCGAACATCGTGCCGGTCGAGCGCATCGACTTTCCGACGAGGTAAACCGTCAGTTTGTGCTCTTTCCCGTCGGCCAGTTCGGACGGAACCGGGAGTTTGATCGTTTCGTGGATCACGCCGTCAGCGCCCGGCACGGGGTTGCACCCGTCCCACGGCCCGCCGATTTTCTGGCCGTCGAGGTAAAACTCCACGATGCCGTAGTCACACGCTTTGGTCAGGCCAAGGGAGATTTCCTTCGTGTTCTGCGGGATCGTCACGAGGAATTCCAGCTCATCGCCCGGTTTTCCGGCGTGCCACCAGACCTGATCGGAATTGCGCCACTGGCCGTTTTTGAACCCGCCCATGCCCTGGATCTGGGCCGTTCCACCGGTCGGTTCTTTCGTCAGCCGGAAGTTCCCCAGCTCGATCGGGAGGAATTCGGTCTTCCAGCTCACGTCCTGCGCGGCTTCCTCATCGAGCGGAGCGTAACCGTCGGTCAGGACCTCCAGCGCCCGCGTGCCGTAAAAGAACGTCGTGACGGCGTAATCGACCTTCGTCGCTTTCCAGTGCCAGACCTCCATGTCGAAGCGGAAGTCTTTCCGGAACGGGATCCGGTCGAGCGAGCGGAAGCGCAGGTTCGTCGTGTTCCCGAAATTTCCCGGCCCTTCCGCCCTGGGCTGGGCGCGCCAGGGAGACTGGAAAAACTGCGGCGTGCACCACGCGTAGCCGTAGTAGTCCTCCGTGCCGGTCCCGAAATGGGAGGGGAACGTATCGCCGTCCACGAAAATCTTTTCGTCTCCTTCACCCCACCAGGCCGTGACGGGGTTCCGGACCGAAAGGACGTCGCCGACGTACACGCCGCGGCCCTTGAGCGTCGCGTAGTTCCAGTCCTTCGTTCCATTTCCGCCGACGGTCTGGATCCCGCGTTCCTGGTGCCAGTTGGCGTGGAAGTAAAGAAAATCCTCCGCCGGAATGGCCGCGATCTCGGGCGGCAGCGGATCCGCCTCAAGCATCACCGTGACCTTGGCCGGCACGTCGCGGGTTTTGCGCAGACTCCAGGTCATCCCCTCCCGGAACGGCATTGGCCAGCAGGACGTCATCGCGCCGTCATTAAGTCTCGCGGAAGTCATCACGCCTTTCTCCTCGACCTTCGTGAAGTACGTCTCATACGGATTCGTTCCGACGCCCGAGCCGAAAAAGTCGCCCAGCGGGCAGGAGACCGTTTTTTTGCCGTCGAACGTGAGCTCCAGGATCCAGCTGCGAAGGGCCTGAACGCGGTTTTCCGGCGTGTCGGAATCCAGCACGACGCAAATGTGATTGACGCAGCCCGCGCCCTCGAAACCGTTCGGGAGCCGTTTCAGTCCCGGCGGATCATTGGTCCACATTCGAATGCCGGTGATGATCCCCTTGGCCAGCTCCTCGTTCACGGCCGCGATTCGCTCCCGGGCGGCGTTCAGGACCGCCGGCGTGAGAGACTGGACCGGCGTCCCGGCGGCGTACGTCCGGTAATTGATCTGGTAGTACAGATTTTTCTGTTCCTCCATCGAGTCGCAGGTGATCTTGATCGACTTCGCGTATGGGATCGGCAAATAAAGGTTTCGGCCCCGCGCGGTTTCCTGCGAGAGCGGCTCGCACGGCTGGTCCGGGCCGCCAAAAAGGGCGGAGCCGCCGACGATCTCGTCCACTTTTCCCTCAAAGGTCGGGGTTTCCGCGCCGTCCACGTAAATGTAAAACCGGTTTTTCCAGTGCGGGGCGGTGATCCACCAGCGGACGACCGCGCCCGGGCCGTCGGTTTCCATCAGGACCCACTCTTTCCGGCCGTCCCGCTCCTCAACGCGGAGGAACTGCGAGGCGTCGCCGTTTGCGAACCAGTTCTCGGTCGGCGATTTGGCGGCCCGGTCGTAACTGCTGAACTGGCGGCACGTGAATTCCGGCCCCGGCTTCAGAACGGCCTGACG
>JAFTCU010000280.1 GCA_017454585.1 Thermoguttaceae bacterium
CTGGCGGCGTTGGAGTCACTGAAGAAGACCAATCCGGAGGTCGTCGAGGCGTGTTCGTGCGCCGCGGGTTTGAGTCTGGGCGAATACACCGCGTTGGCGTGCGCCGGATCGTTGAGTTTCGAGGACGGTCTGCGTCTTGTCGCGGAGCGAGGTAAAGCGATGCAGGCTGCTGCAGACGCAACTCCCAGCGGAATGGTGAGTCTGCTCAGCGCCGAAATTCCGGTCGTGGAAGAACTCTGCGAAAAGGCCCGCGAGGGGGAGATCCTCCAGATCGCCAATCTGCTTTGTCCGGGAAATACAGTCGTTTCCGGCACGAAAGCCGCCTGTGAGCGTGTCGTGAAGCTGGCGGAGGAAACCGGTGCGGCCCGGCCGATCGCACTGGCCGTGGCGGGGGCGTTCCATACGCCGATCATGCGCCCTGCGGATGAACGACTTGCGGAGGTCCTGGCGGGCGTACAGATTTCAACCCCGAAATTCCCGGTCATTTCCAACGTGGACGCGGAAGCGCATAACGATCCGGACGAGATCCGCGCGATCCTTGTACGTCAGATCCTCTCGCCGGTCCAGTGGGAGACCACGATCCGCAAGCTGATCGCCGACGGTTACGATTCGTTCTGGGAAATCGGTCCCGGGCGTGTTCTTCGCGGCCTGATGAAGCGCATCGACCGGAAAATCCCGTGCCAGGGCGTAGAATGTTAAGGTCCGGCCCTCCGAATCTTAATTAAATAAAGTCATTGACGTAAAAAACCGAAAAAAGAGAAAATAAGGCGGAATACGTCTTTTTCCTGTATTTTTTCATTTTGGAGTTTAACTATGGCAGAAAAAAAATCCCGTTTGACGGTTGACCTTTCCGGTCGCGTCGCAATCGTGACCGGAGCTTCTCGTGGAATTGGTCGGGCGATTGCTGTATCGTTGGCTGAAAATGGTGCGAAAGTCGCGTGTGTTGCCACCTCGGCGGAACGTGCGATGGGCACGGTGGAAGAAATTCGCGCGTTTGGCGGTGAGGCTGAAGCCTTCGGTGCAAACGTTGGAATCACGGCAGAGGGTCAGGCGGTCGTGGACGCGGTTTTGGCCAAGTGGGGAAAAGTCGATATTCTGGTGAACGATGCCGGTATTACCCGTGATGGACTTCTGGCGCAGATGACCGACGAAAACTGGGACGATGTTCTCCAGACGAACCTTCGCGGTGTGTTTGTTTTCACGCGGGCGTGCATTGTTCCCATGATGCAGAAACGCTACGGTCGAATCATCAACGTTTCGAGCGTTTCGGCTCTGGTTGGAAACCCGGGTCAGGCGAATTATTCCGCGTCGAAAGCGGGAATCATTGGTTTCACGCAGACGGTCGCTCGTGAATACGCGAAACGTAAAATCACGGTCAACGCAGTGGCGCCGGGCTTTATCGCGACGGACATGACGGCGGTTTTGGGCGACATGATCATGACGGAAGCCAAGAAACGTATTCCGGCCAATCGTGTTGGTGAGCCGCAGGACATTGCGGACGCGGTGCTTTTCCTCGCCAGCGACGCAGCCTCCTACATTACCGGCCAAGTCGTTCCGGTTGACGGCGGCATGACGGCGTGATTTTTTACGAAATTTTTCTTATTTTTACTGCAATTTTTCATGGGGGGGCTTGAATTAAGCCCAAAATGTGGTAAATTGCAATTAATAATGACAGTTTCTGTCAGATGGTTTAATTTTTTAGGAGAAATCAAGTGGATACTCAGAATATTGCTGAACGCGTTTTCAAAATCGTCAGTGAACAGCTCGGTTACGAACTGGATAAACTCACAGAAGACACTTCATTCATTCAGGACCTCGGTTCCGATTCCCTCGATTTGGTGGAGTTGACAATGGAATTGGAAGAAGAGTTCCAGATCTCGATCCCGGAAGAAGCTGCTGATGACATTCAGACGATTGGCGACGTGATTCGCCGGATCGAAATGGAAGTGAACAAAGAAAACTAATTTTGCAAAATCGATCGGCAGTTTTCTGTTTGAGAGGAAACTGCCTTTTTTTATAAGAGAGAACCACGATGGAACGTCGGATTGTGATTACAGGAATGGGCCTGGTCTCTCCCTTGGGTTGTGACTTGAACGTGGTCTGGGACGCTCTGGTGGCCGGGAAAAGTGGAATTGTCCCGATTGCCAAATACGACGCGTCTCAATTCCGGACACGGATCGCTGGCTGTGTCGCTTCTGACTATACGACCGAAGGTTTCATCGATTTCAAGGAAAACAAGCACCTGGATAATTTTTCCCGTTACGCGATCGTGGCAGCGAAAAAGGCGGTCCAGGATTCCGGTATTGATTTCTCTCATGAAGATCCGCGCCGCTGTTCGTGTATCATTGGGACGGGCGTTGGAGGTCTGACTACCCTTCAGGAACAGGAAAAACGTTTCATCGAAAAGGGACCGAACAAATTTTCTCCATTCACGATTCCGATGTTGATGCCGAACGCCGCGGTGGGGCACATCTCGATTGCTTTTAATCTACAGGGCCCCAGTTTTTCGGTCAACTCTGCATGTGCCAGCGCTGCGCACGCGATGGCGTGTTCCATCGACGCGATTCGTCTTGGTAAGGTCGAGGTTGCGGTAACCGGCGGAACGGAGGCCAGTGTCATTGAAATCGGCATGGGTTCGTTCTGTATGATGCGCGCGATGTCCGAGCGAAACGATGACCCGCAAGGGGCAAGCCGCCCGTTTGATTTGGACCGTGATGGTTTTGTGATGGGAGAAGGTTCCGGGATCCTTATTTTTGAGGAGCTGGAACACGCCAAAAAACGCGGCGCCAAAATTTACGCTGAGGTTCTGGGCTACGGCTGCTCTACCGATGCGTTTCATATTGTTCAGCCGAGCGAGAATGGCGAAGGGGCAATTCAGGCAATGCGTTACGCTTTGGAAGACGCCAAACTGAACCCGGAGCAGATCGCTTATGTGAACGCGCACGGAACGAGTACGCACTTGGGAGACATTTCGGAAACGAGGGCGCTGAAGACCGTCTTTGGTGAGGAAGGTTCGAGAAAGCTGAACATTTCCAGCACGAAGAGTATGACGGGACACCTGCTTGGAGCAAGCGGCGGCATTGAGCTGATTTTCTCGGCTCTTGTCTTTCAAAAGAATATGATTCCTCCGACGATCAATCAGGTTACACCCGACCCCGAGTGCGATCTGAACTACACGCCGAACGTTGCGGTAGAACGCAAGTGTGACTATATCATTTCGAACAGTTTTGGCTTTGGTGGTCATAACGCGACGCTGGTTTTGGGCCGGTTTTAAACGTTAAGTTTTGGGGACAGGTCGCGTTGTTCCCGTGTAGGGTTCTTTTTAAATTTTTTCTTTTCCCTTGACCTTTTGTCCTGAAGAGGAACCTGAAATGAAAAAAGCGTTTACCCTCGTCGAACTTTTGGTCGTCATCGCAATCATCGGAATGTTGATGGGGCTTCTCCTTCCTGCGGTCCAGCAGGCGCGAGAGGCCGCCCGGCAGCTGCAGTGCAATAATAATATGAAGCAGCTGGGAATGGGGTTGAGTTTGCATAATTCGATGAATGAAGGACGTT
This sequence comes from Thermoguttaceae bacterium, assembly GCA_017454585.1. Next base: position 3,556 of record JAFTCU010000280.1, read on the forward strand.
TTCCTTCTGGTGGAGGTGGGTATTGCTACATTGGGGACCGTCAGAAAGGAACCAACTTTGACCAGCGCGGCGGGTGGGCTTATTGTATTTTGCCCTTTATTGAACAGGCAAATCTCCACGAAGCTGACATCGAGACAAGATTGAAAACACCTGTTTCCGTGTTTTACTGCCCAACATGCAGACCAGCTAAACTTTACCTGAGTCTGCAACGAACTGTCTATTCCGACAATGAGTCCCATGGCGGCCTGAGCATGATGGGGAAAAGTGATTATGCCGCGAATTGCGGAACTGTAACGACTGTAGAAGGAAACGAGCCTAAGGTATTTTACGATTCAGGAGGCCTGATTTTTCGCCGGGACGAGAATACCGAAGTGTACGAAAAGGACGTTTACGATGGATTGAGCAACACGATTCTGGTGGGGGAACGTCAGCTTAATCTGAGTTATAATGAAGTCTCGTCTCCTGTTGGTGACGATGACGACTGTTATTTGGGCGGACATAATTTTGATACATTGCGCTGCTACTCTGATGGAAAATTATACCAAAGCCGTCCGGGACTTAGCAGGATCAGCGCCTATGGTTCCGTTCACACGGGAGTCTGTGGTTTTGTTTTTGCCGATGGGCATCATCAGACGATTTCATACTCGATCAATTCGGATACGTATAGGCGTCTTCTGAATCGTATGGATGAGGGACTGATCGATTGGTCGGGAATCAGATAAAATTTCAGATCGGTATGCCTAAGGAGACGGTGTTTCTGTGCAGAAACACACGTTTCCGTATATCTGTTTTTGGAAAAAGTGAAGTTTTTGACACATCTTTTTAAAATTTTCTTCTTTTCCCTTGACGTTTTACGTACTTTGAGTATAATACAAGGTATGGTATAGGGATTTTTACTTCAAGAGGAATCTGAAATGAAAAAAGCGTTTACGCTCGTCGAGCTTCTGGTCGTCATTGCAATCATCGGAATGTTGATGGGACTTCTCCTTCCTGCGGTCCAGCAGGCGCGAGAGGCTTCCCGACAGTTGCAGTGTAACAATAATCTGAACCAAATGGGAAAAGCGGCGCAGAGTCACGTCGCGTTTAATATTTGTTACCCGTCAGGTGGTTTTGGCCGTGCGTGGGAAGGTGATCCGGACTGTGGAGCAGGTTCTACGCAGCCGGGAGCGTGGACTTATTCACTCCTTCCGTTTATGGAACAGACGAACCTCTGGGGGCTTGGGGCAAATGGTGAGGCAAAGGAAAATGACGGCGTGAAGTCGGCAAACGCGACCCGTGGGGCGACCCCTGTCGGGATATTCTATTGCCCGTCCAGACGCGCTGCGAAAAACTACCCGGGTTATACGCACGGTTACAACAGTAACTCGGTCAACCCTGTTTGCAAGCTGGATTATGCGGGTAACTGCGCGACAGGCGGGATCGGTTCCGATGGTTATGGCGAGGCAACAACATATTCTGCGATGGAGAATATCGCCATCAGTACTTCTGCCAATGGTTTGGTTTTCGTCAAGAGCGCGGTCCAGGATTCCGAGATTTATGACGGAACTTCAAGTACATATTTGTACGGTGAGAAGTACATTGACGCGAATAAATACGAAATCAGCAGTTCGGATGGCTATGCGACGGGTGACGACCATCTCTGCTGGACCGGGGCGGATGATGACAGCGTGCGAGGTACGGGATCAACTCCTCAACAGGACCGTTACGGTTATAATACGAGCGGATTTTTCGGAAGTCCACACGCCGGAGCGTTTGGAATGGCCTATTGCGACGGTTCCGTTCACCGGATCAGTTATTCTATTGACGCGGCCGTTCATCGCGATATGGGGATCCGTAACGACGGGAATTCCATCAAAGTGCCGGAATAACAGATGCTCGGGTATTTGATTTGAAACGTCTTTGGCCCGATGCTCAAGTTACAGGATGAAATATCCAAATACTTTTCCAGAAATCGGATCTACCAGATGACCGAATACATCAATTTGTTCATGGATTGAGATTTATAAGTAAAGTTAGGGGCGAAACTTTACTTATGGAATTTTATGCGGAAAGTTAGAGCCGATTCTTTCCGTATGGATTTTGGGGCGGTGCCGGAAGCGGCGTTTTGGTTTTTATGTTAATGCAAAAACTTTGTTTTTCGTGCCTGTTTCGGCAGGCCGTCGATGCCGCGTGGCTTTTGACCGAAGATCAGTCAAAGCGTGAAGCGATCCTGCGCGGGATGGGGAAGCTCATGGCCGAAACCGGCTTCGAGCGCACGCCGCCGGAGATCGGACGCGAGATGCACGCCATGATTCGCGAAGTACTTCAGGACCCGGACCCGTACCTGAAAATCAAGCGTGAAATCAACGCCATCACGAAATCCATCCTTCCCCAGCTTCGCCAGCGGGTGGAAACTGCCGCCAATCCCCTCGAAACGGCCATCCGGTACGCGATTGCCGGGAATGTGATCGATTTTGCGACTTTCCAATCGATTTCGGCGGACGAAATCGTAAAAACTGTGGACGAAGCGGCAAATCGGCCGATAAATGGTCTGGATCCTGCCGATTTTGAGGCGGAATTGCGGCGTGAGAACGTGCAGACACTCCTTTACGTCTGCGATAATTGCGGGGAGGTCGTTTGGGACGCGCTTCTGGTGGAGCAGCTCCAGAAGTACGTTTCCGTGACCGTTGCCGTTCGTGGAGGTGCCACGGTGAACGACGCACTCCTCGAGGACGCGGAATTTGCAGGCCTGACGGCGATGTGCCCGGTCATTACGACGGGCTGCGACGTTCCCGGCGCACCGGATTCGGCGGTTTCGGAGGAGTTCCGGAAGGTTTTCCGCGATTCGGACCTGGTGATCGCGAAAGGACAGGGGAATTACGAGACGATGCAACCGTCCGTTCGGCCGGTGATTCATCTTTTTATGGTGAAATGTCCGGTGATCCAGAATTTGATTGGGCTTCCGAAAGGGACGCTCGTTTTCAGAAAAGAATGATTTCGCTGGAAACACGGTAGGGTTTTAGCCTGTTTTTCATTCTTAACTTTGTATCTTTTTATCCAAAATGAGAGACTTAGACCGATTTAACAAGCGGAGGCCAGTTAACCGTCTGGAATCCACTCCGGACACGGGAATTCAGATTTCCTGGCTTGGAACTTTTTGCCGTCTGTTGGTGGTGCTTCTGTTCATCGGCGTTTTTTCATGGGGTGCATGGAAAATCTCCCAGCCCGTTAATATTTGGACTTCACATTCTGAAATTCAAAAGACTGAAAACGATGTACGTGATATCCACCGTGACGCTGAAAAAGCCCGCAAGGAAATGGAAAGTCCGCGAGCCCTTTCGGTTGAGTCGCTGGTGTATCACGCTCTGAATGATGGCTACGAGCTTACGGATGAGGAGCGGCTTTACGTGCAAAGTAACTGGGGTAAATTCATTCAGAATTCGAATATTGATGACGATAAAAACCTTTTGTTTCGCCTGAAAATGCGCCGTGATGAGGACGGAATTATTGAGGACTACCCTTTGGATGAGTGGGTGAAAAAGAACGAAGAACGCAAAAAAATCGCTGAGGAAAAAGAAAAAGAGAACCAAATGCACCAGGCGATTATGCAGGGGGTACAGGAAGTCGTTCAGAAGGACGAGAAGATCGAGAAAATCCGTGTGAAAGCCGAAGACGAACAAAAAAGACGCTTGTCCGAAAAGCGTTCCGACCGTGAAATGGTTCAAAATGTGGTCGAGGAAGTCAAGAAAAATATCTATTCCGGGAAACCGATCGAGGAAACTCAGATGGAAGAAAACGTTTCGGAAGATGAACCGGAAGAAAATTCTGAGGACGCTGAAGAAGAACAGAAAGAAGAAAACGTTCCTGAATCCCGATAGTTTAATAAGGACGTACCGATTTAATTATTTTTCACCGAACAAGAATCCCAATGAGTAATTTTAACGTCGCTTGCCGTCTCACGAATTTCGCCAAAACCCAGCCAGACCAGATCGCGGTCGTGGAGCCACTTGGATATCAAGCCGGAAAACGCCAATACAAAACCGTGACTTTCAGGGAACTGGATGAAGACTCCGATCGTATTGCCGCAGGGCTGAAAGCGATTGGCGTCAAAAAAGGGATGCGCCTTGCGTTGCTCGTCAAACCCGGAATTGATTTCGTCTCGTGCGTGTTTGGCCTTCTGAAATCCGGCGCGGTCATGATTTTGATCGATCCGGGCATGGGAGGCAGAAACCTTTTGCAGTGCCTGGAAGACGCCGATCCTGACGGATTCGTGGCCATTTCCAAGGTACAGGCTCTTTGGCGGTTCATGCGTCTGCGCTACCCGAACGCGGAGTACTCGCTGACGGTGGGTCGTCGCTGGTTCTGGGGCGGACCGACGCTTCAAAAACTCAGGAAACGCCCATACCCGGGGCCGTGCGTTGAGGAAGTGACCGACGACGATCCGGCCGCGATCATCTTCACGACCGGGAGCACCGGCGCCCCGAAGGGCGTTTTGTACCAGCACCGGACGTTTAACACGCAGGTGGACGAAATCTCCCGCCAGTACGGGATCCAGCCGGGGCAGACCGATCTGCCCGGGTTCCCGATGTTCGGGCTCTTTAACTGCGCGATGGGTTCGACCGCGGTCATTCCCGACATGGACGCGAGCCGCCCCGCGGCAGTGGACCCGCGAAAGATCCTCGAAGCGGTGCGGGACTGGAACGCAACGCAGTCTTTCGCTTCGCCGGCGGTCTGGAAATAGGTCGGGGACTGGTGCCACGCGAACGGCGAGAAACTCGAAAACGTGAAAATGATC
>JAFTCU010000281.1 GCA_017454585.1 Thermoguttaceae bacterium
AGGGTGGTGTTTTGAGTGGCGAAGTCAACGACATTCTGCTCCTCGACGTCACGCCGTTGACGCTGGGCATTGAAACCCTCGGCGGCGTCATGACCCCGTTGGTCGAGCGTAACACCACGATCCCGACGACCAAGAAGCAGGTCTTCAGCACCGCTGAAAACAATCAGTCGGCCGTGACGGTCCGCGTTTTCCAGGGCGAGCGTCCGATGGCGAACGACAACCGTCTGCTGGGCCAGTTCAACCTGGACGGAATTCCCGCCGCGCCGCGTGGCATCCCGCAGATCGAGGTCTGCTTCGACATCGACTCGAACGGCATCCTGAACGTTTCGGCCAAAGACCTGGGCACGAACCGCGAGACGAGCGTCCGCATCGAGCAGTCTTCCGGACTTTCCGAAGAAGAAATCAAGAAGATGCAGCGCGAAGCGGAAGCCCACGCCGACGAGGACAAGAAACGCCGTGATCTGGCCGAGGAACGCAACAAGGCCGAATCCCTTTGCTGGCAGTTGGAAAAGACCATGAAGGACAATGAGTCGGTCGTGACTGAAGCCGATAAAGCGGCGATCAATCCGGCCATTGAAAAGGTCCGTGAAGCAGCCAAGGGCGAAGACATTGACGCGATCAAATCCGCCGTCAGTTCGCTCGAACAGGCGTCCCACGCTTTCGCCACCCAGCTCTACCAGAAGGCCCAGGCCGCTCAGGGAGCCGCGGGCGCTCAGGCCGGTCCGCAGGGTCCGTTCGGCGCGCAGCCGGGACCGGATCAGGGACCGAAGGACGACGACACGATCGACGCTGATTTCGAAGTGAAATAATTTTTCAAGACCTGCAGCGTCGCGCCTCATGATCAGGCCCGGCGCTGTTTTTATGCAGTTTTGAAAAACGTACACAGGGAGATAAGACCATGATGTTCAATATAAACAAATTTACGACCAAATCGCAGGAAGCCATCGCGAACGCACAGCAGCTCGCCGCCTCGGCACAGAACCCGGAGGTCACCGCTCTGCACCTTCTCACGGCCCTGCTTCAGGAAAACGACGGGATCGTTGAAATGCTCCTCGAACACCTCGGCGTCCGCAAGGACCAGATCCGGGCAATCGCGGAAGCCGATTTAAAATCCCTGCCGAAAATCAGCGGTGGTGACGTTGGGCTTGGCAGGGATTTGCAGAACGTTCTGCAAACCTCGCAGACCGAAGCCGAAAAAATGAAGGACGAATTCGTTTCGACCGAACACCTGCTTCTGGCTTGCTCGATGGTTCCGTCCAAAGCGCAGGAAGTGCTTAAAGTGGCGCAGATCACTCCCGAAAAACTCCTCGCGGCCCTTGCGCCTCTGCGTGGCTCGCAGAGGGTGACGGACCAGAACCCCGAGGCCAAATTCGCCGCTCTGGAACGCTACGGGATCGACCTTTGCAAGTGCGCGCGTGAAGGCAAGCTGGACCCGGTCATCGGCCGTGATAACGAGATCCGCCGCGTGATCCAGGTACTTTCCCGCCGGACCAAGAACAACCCGGTGCTCATCGGCGAGCCGGGCGTGGGCAAGACCGCCATCGCGGAAGGCCTCGCGCTGCGAATCGTCGAGTCGGACGTTCCGCAGTCGCTGAAAAACCA
>JAFTCU010000282.1 GCA_017454585.1 Thermoguttaceae bacterium
GAGTTTGCGGAACTCGTAGCCGTGATTATGGTACACGAAAATCAGGCCCGCCTCGCTGAGCTTTTTGCCGGCTTCGTTGAATTTTTTCGCGGCGTCCAGCGCCTCGGCTTCGGTCATTCCTTCTTTGCTGTGGCCGTACCACGCGATCCCGGCGTACTTGAACCCGAAGATCTTGGCTTCGTTCAGAATGTTCTGGATCCCTTCCTCGGTGGTGAACTCGTTCCAGCCGTAGTTTCTGCCGGCGGCGATCAGGCCGTATTTGTCGAGCAGAGCTTTGTACTGTTCCGCAGTCAGATCGTAGAAACTGGAGGCTTCGACGTACTTGAAGCCCATATCGGCCGCGAGTTTGATGGCCGCTTCGACGTCATTCTGCGCGATGCTCCGCAGGCTGTACATCTGGAGCCCGACCGGGCCGTGGAACTGGTCGTTCGTTCCGACGCCGTTAGACTGGGCGAAAACGAGGGAAACGCTCATGCAAAACACGAGCGTCAGGAGGGAAATGAGTTTTTTCATGGTTTGATCCTTTCTTGAAATTTGAAAGAGTTTGATTTTAAAGGAATTTCCCAAAACTTCCTTTCCAAACTCCAGGCCCGTTTCACTTCCAACCTTTATTTAAACACGGATTTTCACGGATTCAAGGGATTAAAAGGATTTTTTCAGAAAAGACTTCCACTTTTTTCTTTAAAAATCCGTGGAAATCCTTTTAATTCGCGGAAATCCGTGTTTAAATTGAGGTTTGAACCTGGCTGTGCTTGCACGTGGAAAAAAGGTTTAAAGTTTTCGGAATTTCCCTTAATTATTCCACAAACCCCGCGCTTCGTCAAGGGGTGAGGGGGATTTTTCGTCTTTTTCCTGAAATTTCAGATTTTTCAGAAATTTCCCGGGGCCGGGCGGTAGGCAAGCGGGGAAAAATGTGCTATACTGGTCGAATCAATGAAAGTCTTTCCAAATCAACTCCCGACTTTTTACAGGAACCCAATCATGAAAAAATCCCTCCCCATTTTGACATTCATTCTGCTTCTTGCCGCGGCGGTCGCGCAGGCCGAAGTGCCGGAAAGCCTCCAGAAAAACCTTCTGCCGGAAGAAATGACATCCGGCGAAAGAACGTTTGCCCCCAAAGAAATGGTCTTCGAGTGGCTTCTTCCCCAGATCGAGGCCGCCGAGGCGAAGCGGCGCGCCGACTACGAAGCCATGAAAACCCCTGAGCAGATCGCCGAGTACCAGGCCCGCATGAAGAAAAACTTCATCGACGCGATCGGCGGTTTCCCGGAACGGACGCCGCTCAACGCGAAAATCACCGGGAAAATCGAAGGCCCTGAATTCACGATCGAAAAGGTCCTCTTTGAGTCCCAGCCCGGTCTGTACGTCACGGCCAATCTTTACCTTCCGAACGAGGTGAAATACCCGAAGCCGTGGAACGGCGTGGTCGTGGTTTGCGGGCACAGCCACAACGGGAAGGGGTACGAGAATTACCAGCGGGTCACCGCGCTGCACGCCCTGAACGGCATCGCCGCGATGATCGTCGATCCGATCGACCAGGGGGAACGCTTCCAGAATATTGACCCGGTTGCGAAGAAAGAACTCTCCGCGAGCGTTCACGGGCACAATCTCCTCGGGATCGGCTCGATCCTTCTCGGGCGGAACACCGCGATGTTCGAGATCTGGGACGCCATGCGGGCGTTCGACTACATGCAGACCCGCGACGACATTCGGCACGAAAATCTCGGTCTGGCCGGTCTTTCCGGAGGCGGAACGCAGACTTCCTACGTGATGGCTCTCGAGGACCGCGTCGATGTGGCCTGCACCTGCTGCTACACCTGCTCACTGTACGGCCTGATGAAGATGAACGAGACGCAGGACGCGGAGCAGAATATTTTTGGCCAGGCCGCCTTTGGGATGGACCACGCCGACTACTGCATGATGCGCGCGCCGAAGCCGACGTTTTTCGGGACGGCGACGAAAGATTTCTTCCCGATCGAAATGGGCTGGGAGAGTTTCCGCGACGCCAAACGCCTTTACTCCCGGATGGGTTACGGGAACCAGGTCGATTTGACCGAAACGGATAATTCGCACGGCTACGACAAAACGCTCCGTGAGGCGACCGTCCGCTTCATGCTGCGTTTCCTCGACCATCGCGAAGCGCCGATTTTCGAGCCGGAATGGCTGCAGGCGCACACCGACGAAGAGATCCAGGTGACGCCGGAAGGGTTCACGATGCTGCTCGACGGAGCGCGCTCGACGTTTGACCTTAATCGTGACTACGCGAAGCAGCTCGCCGCGGCCCGCAAGCCGATCGATGCCGGGACCGTTGCGAAGATCCGCGATTTGGCAAAAGTCCGCGACGCGAAAGCGTTCGGCGAAATGAAAGTCCAGACTCTCGGCGAGGAAAAACTCGACGGTCTGACCGTGAAAAAACTCGTTCTGGAGCCGGAACCGGGGATTTCGCTCCCCGCGCTGCTGGTTCAGGCTGCGGGCGCTCCGTAAAATACGGACGTGTTGATTTATTTTAGCGACTCGGGAAAAACGGCCGGGTGGGATGAAAATATTCTGCCGCTGGTGAAGGCCGGGAAGTCCGTGCTGACCGTCGATCTGCGCGGCTACGGCGAGACACACTCTTTTGCTGACGCGAAACGGCAGTACTACCGCAACGAGTTCCTCGGCACGGACGGAAAGGAATTTTACATCGCGTACAATCTAGGGAAAACGTTCGTCGGTTACCGTACGGACGACCTGCTCGCCGTCACGCGGTGGCTCAAGGCCCAGAGTTTCTGCGCCAACGTAGAACTGTACGGCCTTTCGGAAGCGTGTATCCCGGTACTTCACGCGGCGGTTTTGGAAAAGGCGGCGGGAACGTACTCGCATGTGACGGTGGAGAATTGCCTCGTTTCCTGGACCAACACGGTGGAAAACGGCGGGCACTCCAACACGCCGCTCGTCAGCACGGTCCACGGCGCACTGAAGGTTTACGACCTTCCGGAAATGCGGGACTTTTTGGGTGACTCGCTGACGGTAAAGTCTCTGAAAGACGCGAACCTGAAGAAATAGGGAAGGTTCTTTCAGATCCGGCCTGAAAAAGATTTTGAGGAAAGAGCTTCTTCGGTGGTTCTTTCCTCTAATTTTAGTTGAAGTACAGTGGTTTTCCCATCTTTTTTGGATTTTCATCTATTTTTTCAGAAAAAATTTCCATCCTCTCGCTCCCCCCGCTTGCAAAAAACTTAAAACGTGGTAGAATACAATATAATATTTTAGTGTCATTTTTGGGGTATGCGCTAATTCATTGATCAAACAAAATATCATGTCCGAAGAACCAGTAGTACAAAACGAAAATTCAGAAGCCACTTCCGCCCTTCCCGTTATTTCGCCGGCAAAGCGTAAACAGCTTCAAAAAACGTTTGAACTTGGTATGCAAAAGCATAACCAGAAAAACTATGATTATGCGACGGAGCTTTTGTTGGCGTGTGCATGTGCGGATCCTGGCAATGCGGCTTATGTTCAGGGTTTGCTGAATCACCTCAAAGACAAATACGAAAAATCCAGGGGCAAAGGTCATCCGATGGCTTTCCTGAAACTCCTGGGTCCCAAAGGCGCTATCAAAAAAGCAAAGGCTAAAAAAGACTGGGCGGCCGCAATGGAAGCCGGTTATAAGGGCCTTGTTTGGAACCCCTGGGATTTCAACGTCCTCAGTATGATGGTCGAAGCCGGGCAGGAATTGGGTTTGACGGATGTTCCGCTCCTTCTGCTTAAAATGGCATTGGAAGGAAACCCGAAGGATATTAATATCAACCGTTTCTGCGGCACGAAGCTCGAAGAACTCGGTCGTATTAACGAAGCGTACCAGTGTTGGCGCCGTGTGAGTGAAATGAAGCCGGGCGATAAAGAGACGGAAGCCGTACTTTCCCGTCTGACCATCGCGCGAACCATCAAGGAAACCGGTTACTCTGCCGCTCCGGCCAAATCTGCCAGTGCCAAGGTGGTGGCGAAGGACGCTTCGGGCGCTACGATGGAAATGACGCAAGAGGAACTCCTTGAGGAACAGATCAAGCACAATCCGAAAAACGCTTCGACCTACATCGAACTGGCGGACATTCACATTCAGGTCGAGCATTTCGACAAAGCAGAAGACGTTCTCAAGCGTGGTGTGAAAAACTGTGGTCCCGGCGATGGGATGCAGGACAAGCTGGAGGACGTTCAAATCCGCCGTATGCGTCAGAAGATGTCCAAGGTGGACCGTGCGAGCGACGAGTGGAAGAAGCTGCGACTCGAAATGAACGAAACCGAGCTGGGTATTTGGAAGAACCGCTGCGAACGTTACCCGAACAACCTGGGCTTCAAGTATGACCTTGGTCTTCGTTATCAGATGAAGGGTGATAACGACGAAGCGATCAAACAGTTCCAGATTTCCAAAAAGGAACCGCGCCGTGCCGGTCTTTCGTGCCTCGCACTGGGGCAGTGTTTCCAGGCCATTAAGCAGTACAGTCTGGCGATGGCGAACTATCAGGAAGCAATCGAGAAGATCCCGGATCGTGACGCGGATAACCGCAAGAAAGCGTATTATTTGGCTGGTAAACTTTCTCTTTCGCTGAACGAGCTTGACCGTGCGAATGAGTTCCTCGCCAAATTGGCCGACATTGATTTCAGTTACAAAGACGTTTCGGAGCTTCTCGCCAAAGTGGAAGCGCAGAGGAACGCCGAGAATTGACGAATAATGAAAAACGAATGACGGAAAATTTGACTTCGTAGTTCGTGTTTCATTCAAATTACATTTTTTGATTTAAATTTCATTTATTTTTACAGGAGCGATTTCGACGAATCATGCCGAATATTAAGAGCGCTAAAAAACGTCTTCGTCAGAACGAAGCCAGAAAAGTTACCAATCTTGCCATCAAACGTACACTGCGTCGCAACTGCCGTAGTGTTCGTGAAGCCGTTGCCGCCGGAAATATCGAGTTGGCCGAGACGAACTTCCGTCTTGCCTGCAAGAATCTTGACCGTGCAGCTTCCAAGAAAATCATTCACAAGAATACGGTTTCACGTCTGAAGTCTCGTCTTTCCGCGTGCATCAAAGCCGCCAAGAATGCTGAGTGAGCAAGAATTGATCCTTATACGTTTTATCCTTCGGGGCGATACTTTATGTGTCGTCCCGGGAAAACGTTGGATTTATGTATAGGGATCCAGTCTTTAAGTGTACTTCTATGGAAATCCTCTCATGAGCAAACCCAGTATCGCGATTTATCCAGGTTCATTTGATCCCATCACGCTTGGTCACTTGGACATTATGGAGCGTGCAAGCCGAATTTTTGACAAACTGATCGTTGGAATAGGGGTAAATCTCGAGAAAAAGCATCTTTTTACGACTGAAGAGCGCATTGAACAAATCAAACTTTCGACGAGTCATCTTCCGAACGTGGAAATTCGGACATTTAATGGCCTGGCAGTTCGGTTTGTTGAAGAGTGCGGGGCGAACATCATGATCCGCGGCGTACGTCCCATTACGGACATTCCGGCGGAACTCACCATGATGATGGCCAACCGTCATCTCTCAAGTAAAGTAGAAACGCTTTTCATGATTGCGGACGGTGATTTGGCGCACGTTTCCAGCTCACTCATCAAGCAGATCGCGGGACTGGCCGACCGTGGAGAATTACGGAAGTTTCTGCCTGAGCCGGTGGTTCCGTACGTGGAAGCAAAATTTCAAAAGACGGATTCAGACCGTTAAATGCAGGAACGCAGACAGAAAAAGCGAATGAGTCACGAATTCTGAAAGGCCTCGGCTGGCATTCAGCGCAATGCCGAGGTCGGTCTTTTTAATAATCTCGCCAAATCTTTTTCAAAAAGATGAAAAACCTCTAAATCTCTCTTGATTTATTTGGTTCTTTTGTGTATTAATTCGTTAATGTGTAAATTTCTCCAACAGGAATTAACAATACGACGGAATCGTTCATGACGCGAACGCAATCGAACAAAACAGAACGAAAAACGCTCCAAACCCTATGGTCCGAGTTTGGATTCGGCTTGGTGTGCCTTTTCGTGATTTCCTTCCTGCTGGTTCATCTGGCAGGTACGGGTGTGCGTGCGGACGTTGGAACGCCTTCCGCCTATTATATGCCGAAGGACCCCGCAAATATTCAGCCGGGAACGTTCAGCCCCGAGGGGAATTTCTCAAATGCCTCACAGGGGAATGGCGGAACGCAAAAGTCTGAAGAAGTTTCCGATCCGGGCGACCTTCTTTCCGCCAGGAGCCAAAACTCTCCCGGAAGTGCCGAGCTTTCTGCCGGGAGAAACCGTCAGGAGGATATTTTGCCGGAAACGTCCGCTATGGAAATCGCTCCGGTAAACACTCCGGTCGGTGCGGACGCGGAGTCCATTCTGACTGGAAACGACCAGCCTGTGGGGGCTTTGCCTTCGGAACAGACACTTGATTCCGCTTCAGCAGCGCAGCCGGAAAATGCTCTGACTAAAGGAAACGAGCATGAGGGAAAAACGATCGTGGACGTTCAAATCATTGGAAATGAACGTCACACGACCGAAAAAATTATGCAGCAGATCCACATGCGCCAGGGACATACGTTCAAATCGATGAACCTTGACGAAGATATTCTGCGGCTGAACCAGTCGCGTCTCTTTACGCTTGTGGAACCTTATATTCGTTCGGTTCCAGGCGGTGTCATCGTCATGTTTAAGGTGAAGGAACGCCCGGTTCTGCGTTACCTGCGTTTTCAGGGAAACGGCGGCATCATGATTGGAACGCTCGAAAAAGAGTGCGGACTGGTCACGGGCAAGCCATTCAGCCCGTATGATGTGGAAGAGGGACGCAAAAAACTCGAAACATTTTACCATTCCCGAGGATTTGCGCGTGTTTCGATCAAGACGATCCAGGGTGACCAGCAGGGCGACCCCGGCGTCATTTACCTTATTAATCCCGGTCCGAAACTCCGAATCGGCAAAACAACATTCATTGGAAACAAAATCACCTCTGCTGCGCGTCTGAAAACCGTCATTCAGAGTAAACCTGGTTTCCTTTGGCTCTTTAAAGGGGAACTTCAGGAAGAAAGCCTTCAGAACGATATTCAGGCGCTGGAAGATTATTACCGCCGCCTCGGTTTCTTCTACGCGAGAATTGGCCGTAAGGTAAAAAGAACGAGCGAAGATGGCTGGAACGACGTGACGTTCGTGATCAATGAAGGTCCGCAGGCGAAAATCCGTCAGATTCGGTTTGTCGGCAACTCCAAGTTCGCTTCGGAAATGTTGATGAGCGACATGGAAATCGAAGAAGGAAGAGCCTACAACAAAGACCGGCTCGACCTGAGCATCGTGAAAGTCCGACGCCGTTACGGGCGCGAAGGGTACGTTTTCGCGAACATCAACGCCGAGGCGAAGATCCTCGACGATCCGGGACAGTGTGACATCGTTTTTTCGATTCAGGAAGGTAAAATTTACCGCGTTGGCAGGGTAAACGTTCTGATTGAAGGTGAATTCCCACACACGCAGATTTCCACGGTTTTGAACCGATTGTCAGTCAAACCGGGCGATCTGGTAAACGTCAACGAACTTCAGCAGTCGGAACGCCGTATTCGCGCCTCACAGCTTTTCGCGACAGACCAGGCACAGGGCAAAATGCCGAAGATCGTTTATTCTCCGCCGGAACTTGCACAGGAAGCGGAAGTCGCAGCTCAAGTTGGCTCGAAAGCGGATGCTTCCGGAACAACGGACCATCGTCAGCCACAAAATGGTTCCGCGGGAAGTGCGTCCACCTCGGCAGGAAAAGCCAGCGTCGGCGGTGGAGCAGGCCGTGACGCGGTTTCCGGTACGCATTCCGTGCTGAAACAGACCGTCGCTGACGTGGAAGAAGATTTCCAGCTCGGCCAGAACGAGGCCCTTTTGGACGTGAACATTCATACGATCATGCGCCCGAAAGAATCTTCTGATACGACAGATGAAACATCCGAAGAAAACCTTGCCGGGGAGAATTCTGACGATCCCGAAATGGAAAAGTACTGGTGCATGGAATTTGTGGACCGTGAAAGCGGGGAAACGTTCCGTACGTACGAATTCCCGGAAAGCGACGCGGATTTGTACCTGAATGGTCGTGTCAGTGTTTCCAATGACGATCCGTCTTATGCTTCCAGACCGGTGAATTTCCGCGAAACCTCGCAGCCGGTCACGCGTATCGTACATTACCCGAATTCTACGGGAGGACAGGCTGCTTCGGGGTCGGTTCCACTGACACGCATCGAGGTTGCTGAGGATGAGGAACTGAGCGGTACAACATCTGCCGGGCAGACGTCACAGCAGACCAATGCGCCGGAATGGGCTTCACAGGCATCTGCGGAAGCCGCTCCAGCGGAACAGGTTGCGGATGTGTATCCGCGTACCGGTCAAATGATGTCTCCTCCGCCGCAGCCGGGAATCAACAATACCGACGTGACGCCATACACGCAGCCCATAGGTGATCCATCAATGGACGGTTACACTCTGGGTGACTGGCAGAGACAGAGCCTTCCGATTACCGCCGAGATGGAAGAAACGACAACAGGCCGAGTGATGTTTTCGCTGGGCGTCAGTTCTGACTCCGGTCTGGTTGGTTCCGTGGTCGTGGATGAGCAAAACTTTGATATTCGTCGTTGGCCCACCAGATGGAGCGATATTAAAAACGGCACTTCCTGGCGCGGCCGCGGTCAGCACTTCCGTTTAGAAGCGACCCCCGGTACAGAAGTTTCCCGTTATGTCGTGAGCTTTGACGAACCGTACCTCTTTAACTCGCAAATCGGTTTGGGAATGAGCGCGATGTACTACGAGCGCAACTACAAACCGTGGGATGAACGTCGAATTGGTGGCCAGTTCAATCTGAGCCGCGCACTTACACACGATATGCGGGCGTACCTCGGTTTCCGCGGTTACGATGTGAAAGTTTACCATCCGTGCAGCCCAACACCGGATCGAGTCGCCGCCGCGCTGGGTCACTCCCAGCTTTATGGATTCAGCCTGCGCCTGGTTCAGGACCGCCGTGACAGCGCTTACCTCGCGACGGAAGGTTATTACGCCTCACTGGAATTTGAGCAGGTCATTGGAACTTACGTGTATCCGCGTTTCAACGCCCAGTTTAAAAAGTACTGGCTACTCTACGAACGCGCCGATATGTCAGGGCGTAACGTACTGAGCTTTACCTCCAGTTTCTCCTGGACGGGCGATAACACGCCGATTTACGAGTCCTACTTCGCTGGTGGTTCCTCAACGATCCGCGGTTTCGAGTATCGTGGGGTTTCCCCGCGCCAGTACGGTTACACCGTTGGTGGAAATGTGATGCTCCTGGCCTCCTTGGAGTATCTCTTCCCGATCACGGCCGACGATATGATCCGTGGCGTCATTTTCTGCGATACAGGTACGGTTGAGTCTGACCTGAAGCATTGGAACAGTAACTACCGTGTTACACTTGGCGCCGGTTTCCGTATTTCGATGCCGATGCTTGGTCCGGCACCGATGGCGCTTGACTTTGGTTTCCCGATTTGCCAGGAAGACGGCGACGAGAAAGAGGTATTCAGCTTCACGATGGGGCTTCAGCGGTAAATTTGGGACTCGTTTCTGTGCCATCACCAAAAAGTTCTTAAAAGAGAGACCTCCCGGGGGAACGTGATTTCAAAATGTTCCTTCATTTTGGGAGGTCATTCCCAAAAAGATTCAAAAGTTCTGTTTTTGCGGATTAATCGAGTAAAAATCCTGAATTTTCTGTAAAAAATTTCCCCCGGCTCCTTCCCAGCAAGACATTTATGTGCTAAAATTAAACTGGAGGGAGTGTGTGATGCTCATTCAGGGATTGGATCAAAGCAGAGGATTACGGTTTTTTCAGGGAGTGCTGGCTGGCCTGGCACTCGTCCTTTGGTCGGGTTGTGCCTCGCATCCCACTTATCGCTCTAACTATTCCGGCTCGGCCAATCTTGCTCCCGGAAATACCACTCCCGAATTTTCTTCCGATCCGGCCCCAACCACGCCGCCATACATTTCAAGTACCGCTACGCCCGGGGACCCAAACAAACCTTTGCAGGACTCACGCTCAACCACGGTCGTTCCGGCTACTACTTCCCAGCAGCCCCGCGGTTCCATTTGGTCTCAGACGGATCTTCTCCTTGGTCCCAGGAACGTGATCGCCCGGCCTGGCTCCGAAGTTATTTTGACGGCGGGTTTGCGTGACAAAACAGGTCATCTTCTCACCAACCAGCGCATTGATTGGAATATCACCCCCAATAGTGTAGGGCATTTTTCCCAGATTCAGGAACGGGAATTGAGAAATATTCTCGTTTTTGATTTTGTGAAGCCGAAAATCATTTCGGATACGCAAGCGGTTACGACAACTTCCCGGTCGGAAATCACGTTGGATCGCGGAACTCCAAACCTGAACGACGATATCGTGGTCCGCCGTGGGGAATCGTGGATTTCTGTCACGTCTCCGCGTGAGGGCATGACGGTTGTAAACGCTTCGGCGACCCAGCAGTCGGATGGGGTCTGCAAAACGCAATCTTCTCGCATTGTGTGGGTTGACGCGGCCGTAAAACTTCCAGAGTCGAGGGTTCTGGATTTCGGCAGTTCATATACACTGACAACGGCTTTGCGTCGTGTCAGCGATGAACGACCGCTGGAGCGCTGGCGTATTCGTTACCAGATCATGGGAAATTCTACGGCAACTTTCGGTGACGGAAACAAAATGCTGGAAGTTTACACGAACTACCAGGGCGAGGCCAAAGTCACGATGCGTCAGCCAATCGCGAGGCAGGAAGAAACCCTCGTCAACATTCAAATCATCAGACCGGCCGATGAAAACTTTAGTGAGGCCGTAATTGTTCAGGAATCCAAACTGCATTTCAGCTGGAGACCAAACACCATTAATATTCAGAAAACCATGCCGAGCGAGGCTCATATTGGTGAAATTGTTCCGGCAACGATTTTTGTGACGAATCTGACGAACCAGCCGCTTCAGAACGTTCGAATCGTGGACATCTCACAGCCGGGTCTGGTTCTTAAAGGGGCTGGTCCGCTTGGAAGTGATGCGCCGGAAGGCCGCCAGTGGCTAGTAACATCGCTTGCTCCCGGGGAGACTTACACGATCCAGTTGAACTACCGTATTGAACAGCCCGGTTCCTACCTCTCCTTTTCGAGGGTTCAGACCCAAAAAATGGGAAGTGATTTGACTGTTGAGTGTTCTGCGCAGGTTTCTGCGGGAAGTGACACTTCGCCGTACCAGCCGGAACTTCCAAAGGCTGCGCCAGCTGCCGTTCCTCCGGAACCCTATTCCTCCCCGGCAACTACAACCCCGGAAGGTAGTCCGAATTCCGGTTCCGGCGACCTTGCTGACCCGTTTGACGGCACGACGAAAGCCCTTCCGCCGCCGCCAGATTCTACGGAAGACGTTTATGTCCCTGGTGGTTCGGCTGACTCGGCGCCTGCCACACCTCCGCTGAAGTCGGAAACTTCTGGCACGGAATCAAAAACATCGGAAATCGCTTCCCAGAGTCCGCAGTACGCGCCGGTTTTTCCGAATGAAGATCCGGACGCCCAGCTCGGGCTGGATATTGTTGCGCCGGCGCGTGTAAAGAACGGCGAGACGTTCCGAGTTTTCATCCAGCTGGCCAATCGCACGATGATGGATATGCATAATGTGGGGATTCAGGTCGGGAATACTCGAGGGCTTTCGAATCAGAATCCGGATGGTGACCTGAATTTTGTCGAGCGAAATATCCAGGTGGTCCCGCAGCAGAAAATGACACGTATTCGGACAGACTTCGTAGCGACCGTCAGCGGCGATCAAGTGATAGAAGTCAAATTGATCCTTTCCAACGGAAAAGAATACCGACGTGAAGCGAGGTTGCGGGTTCTGGAAAAAGATGGTTCCGAACCGGCCAAATCCGAGGAAATCGCTCCACCTGTGAAAGAGCAGGTTCCCTCGGCCGCGGATGCTCCCGAGATACCGCCTCTGGCACTTCCGGAAACCAAACAGGAAAAAACAGCCGAAAAAACGGAAGAAAACACCACGATCGGCGATCTTTTGGGGGTGAATTCGTCGGACAATTCCGGGTTGACGATCTCGCTGAAAGAGTCTGATTCCGACTTGAAAGCCGGGGATTCATTCAGTTATGATCTGAAAATCGCAAATTCAAGGAGTGAAACGATTAAAAAGATGGTGGTTCTGTTCGCTCTGCCGACAGAAAACGCTGTGATCCAGAAAGACTCCGTTACGGGGCCGGGAAAAGCGGACCTGGATACAGCGACGGGGATGCTGAGCTTTACGGACATTCCAGACGTTACCCCGGGCAGCTCCGTTCAGTTTTCGATTCCCGTGAAAACGTTAAAAGCCGGGGCGTTTCAGGCACAGTTGAAGATTTTGGAAGATGGAACACCAAAGGCAGAGAAAGCACAGGAAACGAGAGTAAAGTGATTTACTTGTGCTTTTTCTTGTATTCTTCGCGTTGTTTTTCCTCCAGCTTTTCAAACTTTTTGACTTCCTGCTCGGCCTGAAGTACCGTTTCGCGTTGACTCTCAACGACTTGGGTCAACGCATTTTGTTTTTGATGGATTTCTTCGAGTTTCTGTTTCAGGTGAGACTCGAACTGGGAATAAGCCTGCAACTGTGCCGCGTCGAACGTCCCTCCTCGCATAAGTTTTTCGCGTTCCACCTGTGAATCGCCAAGTTCTTTCTGGAGCTTTTCTTCTTCAGCGGCCAGCGCATTTTGCTGGGCCAAAAGGTCCGAGAGCGTCTGTTTTTCCGCATCGCGTTTGAACTCTTGAACTTTCTGAACGGCCTGGAGCCGGAACTGGAACGGCATGAGGAGATCCCTTTTCGGCACAGCCGAAACCGGAGAACTGACAACTGATAATTGAAAACTACTCAACGCGACGCTTCGACCGAATCAGCAAAAACCACAAAACGGCCGCGGTCAGCAAAAGGACGAGCGAAACGTTCTGCGAAATGGTGAATTTCGTCCCGAGGGCATTTGCTTCGTCGTTTCGAATCATCTCAAGAATGAATCGGGTCAAGGGGTAAATCGTCAGGAAAAGGAGGGCAACCTCCCCATCCCAAATCATTCCCGGTTTGTTTTGGCTTAGCCGGAACCGAGAGTAAATGAGCAAAATCACGCAGATTACGGCCGCGTTCAAACTACTGTAGAGTTGGGTAGGATAAACCGCCAGACTGGTGGGTCCTGCATTCTGAGTCGTGACCCACGATTTGGTAAGCGTCTGCCCGTTTCGGTCGATTTCCAGCGTGATTTTCCCCTGGTCCCGCGTTTCCCAGATGAGGAAAGAAATGACCTGCATACGTGAGGGATTGATGCGTTTTTCATTCACGTTTAAAATTCGGTCGCCGGGTTGTAGCCCCACTTTCTCTGCGAGGCTTCCCGGCTGGATCTCCAGGATGGAGGTCGGAGCAGTCTGCGTGAAATCATCATCAAGACACATCCCGTAGTAAAAAGCATTCGAATCCAGATCGATTTTTCCTTCTTCGAGCTGGCGGTTAAACGGCGGACTGCCGGCAGGAAAGCGTACACCCCAAAACTCGTGCGCGGGGTCACACATTCCACCGAAACAGCATCCATTCAGAAAACAGCCTATCCGACCGAGTGCCAAACCTAGCATCATAGACGGGGCCAGGAGGTCCAGCATTCGGGGAATGGAAAGTTTTTTCACGAGCATGTAGATCCCGCCGCCGAGTATTCCGCCGATGATCGAGCCGTAAACGACCAACCCACCGCCAGGGATATTGGCGATTCGGGCGAGGGTTTCTCCCAGAGTTGGGGCCTGAAAGTCAGACCAGTACTCAATGACGTAAAACGCTCTCGCGCCGAGAAGTCCGCAAATGCAAACAACGAAAGCAACGGAAAAAACGTTTTCAGCCGTGAAACCGAATTTCTTCGCCCGAAATGCCGCGAGGCAGTACGCCAAAACAATTCCCAAGAGCATCATGGTCCCGTAAGACTGAACGGGGATCCCCGCCAGTTTCCCGACTCTCGGAAGGAAAAAACAAATCACTGCCCCACCCAAAAGAGCGAGGAACAGATTGGTCAGGAATTCCGATGCGGATTTCTTCGGAGAAAAAAACCAGTACCAGACACTTGCCGCGGCAGTTCCCACGAGCCAAAGAATCATGAGGAGGCCAAAGCCGAAAACCGGGAGGCCGAACACATCGTACGGAATGTAAAAAAGGGTCTGATGCATGATGGTTTTTTATTCCTGGGGATTCCGTTCCTGATTTTTGGACTTTGGTCGTTAACTCAACTAAAGGTCCAAACGCCACACCGCGCCCTGCTTGGCCTCAACGATTTTGAACCGGTTCTGGTTTGGCTCGTAATCTGGGCCTTTATTGAGCACGCGGTAGTCACGCATGAAGAGTTTGAACTCAGCCTGCTTCGGGGAAAGCGTCGCGTTCACCAGGCCAATATCGCCCCAGTGCCCGTTGGAGGGTAGGATCAAGGCTTTCACTCCGTCCTTTTCGTAGGTGGTCCAGTAGTGATGATGGCCGTTGATGTACCCCGCCACGCAGTCGTTCGCCTTCAAAATGTCGGCGATTTTGGTCTCATTCAGGTCGTGGTGCGCACCGACGATCACCGGTTTGGTGGAGGCCTTGAGCGTTTCGTTCAGGAAATCGCGCTGATCGTCCAGAATCTCGCCCGGCGTGATCCAGCGCGTGGTTTCCGGCGGCTCGATCAGCGAGTCGAGCATCAGGAAATCCACGTTTTCCGTCTCGACACGAAAAACGAGCCGGTCCTTCATGAGCGACTTTTCAGCGTGTTCCGGAAAAACCTCAGTGAAATTCTCGCGGCGGTCGTGGTTTCCCATGCAGGTCGTCCACGGGATCCCCGCGGCGTCGAGCGGAGCCACCAGTTCTTTCAGGAGTTTGTAGTCTTCCAGTTTCCCATACAAAAACGCGAAGTCCCCGTAAATCAGCACGTGCCCCGGGCGGGGATTCATCGCGACGATTTCGGAAATGCTTTGCCGCATGAAGTCAAGCTGATGTTTCAGGTGCGGCGCGCAGTGCGTATCGGAAAGCAGAACGAGGTGGTTCGGATCGACCGAAACGGCCTCTTCCGCCAAAATGCGGCTGGCGAACGGCGTGGAAACGCTTCCGGCCAGCATCGCGGCGAGGAAATTACGACGATTCATCATCATGGCTTTTTCTCCTGTTTTTTAGGTGGGATTTCAGGGCCGCTTTTAACGGAACACCCGGTTAAAATTTCTGTTTGGTTTAGCAATTCGGCAGGAACGCGCCGAAATCCTTCAGCGCGGTTTGCAGCGTCTTCACGTTGATCTCGTGGACGGAGGTTTTCTCGGCGATGGCCCGTGCGGCCGCGATCCCCGCCGCCTGGCCCGTGATGTAACACCCGGGCATAACGCGCACCGAGCCGTGAACATAGTGGTCGCTCGAAATGCAGCGCCCGGCCGTGAGCAGATTTTCAAACCCCGCCGGAGTCAGCGTCCGGTACGGGATCCCGTAACTCTCGCCCTTTTTGTAACGGAACGTCTCGTCGAACTCCTTGCGGTGCTGCGCGTATCCCTCCGAGGTCGGGTCGAGCGGGTGAATGTCGATCGGGTACGAGTACCGCCCGATCTCGTCCTCAAAAACGGCGCGCTCGCGGTAGTCTTTCAGGCTCAGCACGTAATCGCCGATGATTCGCCGCGTCTCACGGATCCCCATCAGCGAGCCGGTCTGGATCATCTGCGCGTTTTCAAAACCCTCGAGGTACTCGTTGAAGTAACGGGTAAACTCGCGCATACTCCGCCGGCACGTGATCAGCGCGTCGGTCACGGAACGTTCGTCGGTCCCGTCCACGTTGAACGCGTGGCCAATATTCCCACCGCCCAGGTCGCCGCCGAACTCGAACGCTCCGCAGAAATGCTCGTCCGGAACGCTGAACACGCCGTCGGCAATCGCCTGTTTGATCCGGAAACCCTGCGGCTGGACCATCCCTTGCGGCCGCGAGGCTTTTTTCCACTTTTCCCAGTCGATCCCGTTCCAGACGCTGCACAGTGTGCCGGGCATCAGGCGGCCTTCCGCGTTTCCCTTTTCAAATTTCGCGCCCGCCCGGACGGCCAGATCGCCGTTTCCAGTGCAGTCGATGTAAACCTTGGCCCGCACCGCGAACATACCGGACGGCGCGACGCAGATCACGCAGTCGATGTGACCGTCCGAAACGATGGTTTCGCAGAACGTCGTGCAGAAGGTGAAATCCACGCCCGCCTCTTTCAGCAGCGCGTCGTAAACCCGTTTCAGCGCCTCAATATCGGTCGCGGGGCCTTTCAGAAGGCGTTCCTTTTTCAGCGCGTCCACGACCGTCTGACCGAAACCGCCGCAGAGGAAATTTACGCCGTCGCTCATCTGCATGAAGACCGGGACCAGTGCGGCCGTTCCCATCCCACCGAGGCAGGACTGGGCTTCCGCCAGAAAGACACTCACGCCCTGCTTTCTCGCCGCGACCGCCGCCGCAGCGCCGGCCGGACCACCGCCCGCGATGAAAACGTCCACGTCGTACTTGACCGGGAGCGATTTTGTGAACTGAACCTCATTTTTCCCGGAGACGTTTTCCGTTTCGGTCCCTTCCGAGGCGTTGGCGAGTGAACCGCTGGCCGCGAGAGATCCGGCGGCGAGCATCCATTGACGGCGGGTAAGCATTTTCCATCCTTTCATTCGTTGAACTTTAAGGTTCATTCGATCAACATATTGTCGATCAGGCGCGTATCGTCCACACGTACCGCGAGCAGGATCGCCACCGGGAGTCGAATCTCTTCACCCTCCTGCGGAAGCAGGGTTTCCGGATCCACGATCGCGACGTAATCGATCGAGTGTTTCGGATGAGTCAGAATCCCCCTGATCTCCGCCTCCACGGCCGCGCGGTCCCGAATCCCTTCGTCCAGGATCATGGCTTTGGCCCGCTTCAAACTCTGCGAGAGGCACAGCGCGCGCTGACGGGCGTCGGCCGAGAGGTAACGGTTTCGGGAACTCATCGCCAGACCGTCCTCTTCACGTTTGATGGGGCACATCTGGATGGTGACCGGAACGTTCAGATCGCGCACGAACTGCCGGATGA
Source organism: Thermoguttaceae bacterium (assembly GCA_017454585.1). Next base: position 17,067 of record JAFTCU010000282.1, read on the forward strand.
CCTGAACCTGCTGGAAGTCTTTTTGACCAAAGAACGCGATGTCGGCCTGAGTCATATTGAAGAGTTTCAGCACGACGGTCGCGACCCCGCGGAAATGCGTCGGGCGGAACTGCCCCTCCAACGGTTTTGCCACGCCGGCAACGTCCACGTAAGTGAAGAAATTCTTCGGGTACATTTCCTCGGCGGACGGCGTGAACACGATAATATTTTCCTTCGCGTTTTCCTTTTCGAGCAGGGCCAGGTCGTTTTCCAGCGTCCGCGGGTACTTATCGAAATCCTCCCCCGGCGCGAACTGGGTCGGGTTCACGAAAATCGACACGATGGTCCAGTCGGAATTCTTCAGCGACTCTTTGACGAGCGAAATATGACCGGCGTGCAACGCACCCATCGTCGGAACCAGCCCGACGCGGAGATTCTGAAGGTGCAGCGACTTAACGAGCGAATGAAGCGTAGAGCATTCACGCACAACTTGAGGTTTCATAATCGGCTTTCTGCGAAAAGTAAAAAGAGGAACATGATATAAACGTCATAACTTTTTTATTATATCATAATTTCCATAAAACACAATACAGGCCCGGAAATATTTCAAACTTTCTACGGATGTTCTTCCAAACAGAAAAATCATTTATTTGTATTAAAGTAGGTAAAACAGGCAAACTTTTCCGCTTGTGAGAATAAAAAGATATTTTTGGTTTTTAAGTGTCGATGAAGAAATGAATACCCTTTGAAAGGGATATGGTGTTTCCATGTTTCCTGGTGAAACGGAAGCAGATCATCGTTCGAAAGGAATCGACATGATTAGACAACCACGGAAGATATTACATTTGGCTTTATTAGCGGCGAGCCTCCTCGCGCTGGGAACAGCGATACCGTCTCATGCCGCCACTTATACAGATTCCACAACCACCAATATTACGGGGGCGGACATCGGTAAAACATACACCGATGGAAGTGGAAATACACACAATTTAGGTGTGAAATGGACTGACTACGATGATCCTACTCTTGCGGATCGCTCGGAAGACGCTCTGCAGTTCTCCCAGAAGAATCTGACCATTAATAACGCTACTGTCAATTGGAAGACCATTTTCGGTGAAAGAGGTAAAGGCAATAATCAGACTATTTCTCTGACAGGTACTAACAAATTCGACAATCAGGGGATTTATTTCGGCTCCCGCAGCGGCGAGAGAAGCGGTGGTTTCGGCGGCGATGTCACGCTCACCATGGATGGAAATAACGAGTTTACCCAGCGCGTCATCATTGGAGGTGAAGGTGGTTACGGAGCCGACACGGGAGTGACCGGTCGTTCTTCCGTCACCATTTCGAGCGGTATAAATACATTCAATTATAATAAAGAAAATTATGGTCCTGATAAATACTATGGTCACGAAGATGCCGAAAACGGATATATACCCTACACAGACGGCTCAACAGGACCGAAGTATCATTCTTATGACTATTGGGATAATTACTACGGTGTGTACCTTTCAGCGATCGGAAATTCAGGCGTTCCGGGAGGTATTTCGGAAGGCGACAGTACGAAGGGGGCGCACCTGACCATCGACGGAGGACACAATACCTTCAACGTCATGACGGCCATTGGAGGCGGTTACGACCTTACGCCTTACTGTTCGGTACAAACCAGCTCGGACGATAATGATGTTGTTTGGGGTGGGGCCAACGAGATTACCATCAACGATGGGATCAACGAATTTGCCGGTCGGACATTTTTCGGCGCGGCAGGAAGTACTACCCGCGTCGATTTCAACGGCGAGTCGAATACGGCTTTCACAGGCAAATACATTTCCGATAATATGGACCGCGCGGAAGCTCTTCGGGAAGATGGGAAACCAGGAAACTCCTACCGCGGCGGCGATCTGCCATACGTCTTTTTCGGCGGCAAAACGCTTACGTCTCAGGACTCGCTGCTTTTCCAGGCCGGAACAGGCAGTTCCGTGGACGTTCCTCTTCTGACGAGCAATACAAGCGTGAATTTCAACGGAACCAACGACGATAAAGAGGTCGCGAGTTTCATGACCACCGCCTTCTTTGGAGGCGCGGACGAGCGCTGGCTCGCGGGTGATCAGACCCGTGTGGAAGATGGCGAAACCACGAATAATTTCTACTTCGGCTGGAATGCCGGTTCACTTGCCGGCACGAACGCGACCCGGCATGACGACGGTGTGGCGAACGTGACGCTCAACGGCGGTACGGTGACGGTTGGAAACGTGAATACGACCCCGATCGTTGCGACCCGAAGCAGTGAATCGTGGGAATACGATATTGAATCGTACCAATCCCGCTACGAGCAGGTCCGGCTCATTGGAACCTCAGAAGGTTCAACTTTTACGACGACCGGGGGAACGCTGAAGTTCCAGGTCGCCACACATGACAAATCCTCGTCCGACTACCAGCAGGCGGTCGCAGACGGCTACACCGGTTACTTTACGGAGCTTTCCACGGAAGTCGAAAATCCGGTCACGCAGGTTTACGAAGAGAACACCCCGGTGCAGCTCGAATCGGGTATGATCGCGTTTGACTCGATCAACATTTCGGCGGACACGCAAGTTAAAATCAAGGATCTGAGCGGCGTCATTGCGACGCAGGGACAGAGCAAAGACTTTTACACGAACCCTGTTTTGGTCGATACAACGGGCGCGACTGCGGAAAAGGACACCTACATCGATCTTTCCCAAAACTCCGGCACGGACTCGCCGGTCATCATGGGCAAGACGGAATACGATTACTACTTCTACAAAGTGATTGCGGAAGACGTCGATCCGAACCACGCAGCCGAGGATGGTATCCAGACAAATCAGGTCCGTTTGCACATCGTGGGCCCTGACAAACCGATCGAAGATTACTTCGTCGGGAACATGGAGGACAATACGGATACGGTGCTGGACATCATCAAGAATAAAGAGCCGGAGGATTTGTACGAGCAGATCGACGACATCATTTCCGACAGTACTTCGGCGGAAGAAGTCGCGGAACGTTTTGACCAGCTCGTTGGAGCGACTTATGGCGATTTGGCTGCCGCGAAGGTTCAGCACCTCAGCGCTTTTAACCTCCAGCTTTCCAATAAACTCCTTGGGAACGATGGGACACGCTGTGATTTCTGGAACTGCGGCTCCTGCGAGGAAGAAGACGGAAGCCTGTTTTGTCCGTGCATTTACAGCAACCGGAATATCTGGGGATCTTTCCACGCAGATGGCGGCAAAGTGGACATGCACCGTTATTACGCCGGCTACGACTCAAGCAGCTGGGGCGTGACCATCGGGTTCGACTGGTACAGTGAAGACGAAACCCACATGGGATTTTTCTTCGATTACACACGTTACAATGTTGAATCCTCCGCGAAATACAGCGGCACGTATGCTTACGCCAAGGACTACACTGTCGGAGCGTACGGGAAATTCGACGCATTCTTTTTCGGAGGGTACAATACTATCATCGCGAGTGTTTCCTTCACTGACGTTCAGGGAAAACGCTGGGGACTTGAAGAGTCCTCTGTCTGTGACACAACAGGCGCTGTTCCGTGTCTCTTTTATGAGCATGGCTGGCAGTACGCCTTTTCCGATCGGCTGACCATCAACCCGTTCGCGGGTCTCCAGTTTGTGTACTACAGTACCTCGGGATTTATGGAGGATTCTCTGAATAACACCACGGGAGAAGCGGGCGTTTTGGGAATTCGCACGGACGGTATGACGTACAGGTCTTTGCACTCGAACATCGGAGTTCGTACTAATTGGTGCTGGTTCGTTGACACGGAGGCCTGCCGCAGCTTTAACACGAACATCAAAACCGTGTGGATCCACGAGCTTTTGGATGAAGACCCGTCTTGCGCTGTCACGATTCAGAATACGCTCATGAACATTCGCAGTAACAGCGGCGGACGCGACTGGGCCGATTTAGGGCTTGGGCTGGATTTCAAAGCCTGCAACCGCCTTTCCTTCAACGTGGATTACGATTTGTTCCTGAATGGCTACACGCTGATCCACACGGGAATGGCCTCAATGACCTTTGCGTTCTGAGAAAAGACCAGGGAAATACAGATTCAATCCTTCAGAAGTACTTGAGGATGATTGATTCTGTATTTCCACAACCCACACAGGATTACAAACAGAATTACTCTTGATGCTGGCATAGCCCACCAAACGCCATCGATTCCGAGCCAGAGGGGCAGTACGAACAAACAAAGCGGCAAGGCAAAACACGCGTCACCGTAAATCAGGATATTCGCCTGAACGATTTGTTCAGTTGCCTGGTAATAGTAACTCGCGACACGGATCACGCCCAGAAGCAGGAACGCCGACAGACTGATCATCACGCCATGGGAGGCCAGCTTTGCGGTCTCTCCGGAGAGACCCGTCCAGCCGGGCATATAATCTTTCAAAATCAGACTGACAAGAAAAATCAGAATTCCAATTCCGAAAGCAGTCTGGATACCCATTTTCCCGATGTGAGCCTTTCTTTTGTGTTCCCGCGCTCCGTGCAGAAACGCCACCATCGGTTGTACGCCCGTGCCCAACCCGGTCATGAGCAGTGAGCCGAGCGCTTCGATACTTGAAAGGAGCGTATAAGCCGCCAGACCTTCTTTGCCTCCGTACCGAAGCGACTGGTAATTGTGCATGGCGAGCATTACGAGAATTATCAGTGAGTTTCCGAAAATCGGGATCCCTGTGACGAGAATCTCCCGAATACGCCGCCAGTCCGGTACGAAGCAGCCCCACGTGAAACGCAGGTTAGTATGTGGGGAAAGAAAATACCAAAACGCGATCAAACATGCGACAATCTGACTGCAAATCGTAGCCCAGGCCGCTCCCGACGCGCCGAACCGCCAATGAATAATCAAGGCCCAGTCGAGCAGGATATTCATCGAAAGGCCAATGATCTCCATCAACATTGCCAGCACCGGATGACCGTCGTTTCGTATGACGGCAACGCCGCCCATCATGAAAACTCCAACGAAAGAGTACAAGACCATGATCCGTATGTACTCAAACCCGATCGGCATAAGCTCCTCGTTGATCCCCATACAATACATGATCGGTTTAAGTTCGAGCAGGATCAAAACGGTCAGAACAAGGGTTACAACACATTGGAGCCAGACCATATTCTGGAAAGACTTTTGAGCGTCATTTGGCTCATTGGCGCCTCGGGCCTGTGAAATCAGAACTGCCGCTCCACAGCCGATCATATCGGCGGCGGCTGAAAAAAACATCACGATCGGCCAGGATATCCCGACGGCTGCAAGACCTAATTCCCCCAATCCCTGCCCAATGAAAATCGTATCAACGATGCAGAATGACCCCGCGATGAGCATACTCGCCATCGAGGGAATCACATAGCGGAGAAATAGCTTTGAATCAGGAGTCATGAGCCAGCAGGAACGAAGGTTTCTTTTCCGTGAAAGCCTCAGCAGCGGCGGGGCTTTTACGGCAATTCAAATCGTTCATTATATCTTTCCGTTATTTTCTGTCAAGTGGCCCCAATCAGTCGTTTTATGCGTTCAAAAACATCGGTCTCTTCCCCGTTTCTGCAAACCCATCGTTTGGCCAAAATTGCGCAATGGTTTTCTCTTGCTTCCTGAAGCAGCGATTCAGGAACGGGGTTCATGGAGTTCCAAATGAGTGGCGCTTTCGGCATATCACGCATTTCGCAAAGTGTCAAGCCTGTCAGCGGATGGACCCATTCCGGGGCAATTTCACACGCCGGCCCAAGTACAAAATCCCGCCACGGGATCATGGGATGCGGGAGAACCAGCTCCGGAGAAGCATCAAGAAAAATATCGTTCCAAAAAAGCAGATCCAAATCCACCGTTCGCGCGGCCCAATGCCCGGATCTTTCCCGGCCGAGTGATTTTTCAAGTGTCAAAAGCCAGTGCAGAAGCCGGATCGGGTTCCACTCGGAAGACACTTGAAAACGCAGGACCGAATTCCAGTAGTCGGGTTCCGTACTTCCGTCAGTCGTAACGGCCTGCGTCCGGATCAGACTGGAAGTTTGTACCGTTCCAAACGTTTCACGAATTGCCTTCACCACGTCCTGAAACGTCTTTTCACCGTTTCCGAGATTCGCGCCGAACGCAGCTAATACTTCAGTGTTCATGGTGATGGTGGTGTGGACAGTTTTCATCGTGGCATTCTTCTTCCGAATGGTCCGCCTCATCCTGATGTGACGCTTCGTCGTTTTCTTCTTTCATTTTTTGGGCTTCCTCCTCTGAAATAAATGCGGAAGCATACGTCACGTGAATTTGCTGGTACACGTCCTCGGGAATGATATAAAACCAGTCAGCAAACAGGGCGTTCATTTTCTCGACCTTTTCCCGGGCCTGAGCCAGTTTTTCCTCGTAGATCTTCTGTTCCTGCTGATTCATCTCCAGAATGGAGGCGTACTGCGCTTTGGCTGCCGGATCGGCTCCCTCTTCCGGCTTTGGTGGAAGCTCCTGAAGTGTGGGCTGCTCGATTCCCTGCGGATACAAGTCAGCCGTGAGAAGCAGATAGCGGTAAAATTTACGATCGCCAATGTCCGCCAAATCCGCGAGAGTTTCCTGCCCCGCGATTCCGCCGAAGAAAAGCCGGTAAACCACGCCGCCGGTAGAATAGACATGAAGTTGACCGTCCGTAGAGAAAAGCGTCATGACTGGTCCTTGACCGAGGTCCATGGGAAGAACGCAGAAACCCCGTTCCTGAAGCAAGTGGTTCAGATCGTCGCTCACGCTCAGGCTTTCCGGGTGGAGGAACGTTTCACGCAGAGCCTCTGGTTTGCGCTGTACGCCACAGATTCGCATATCCGCCAGATTTTGACTTACACGCCGTAACCCCGGAAGGTTTAGAACCTGACCAACCGGCATTCCCTCGTCACGCATTCCGTTCCCAAAGACTTTTTGGTTGGAAATCAGAACCCAATCCGGGTCTTCCATATATTTCTGGGCGAGCATAAACTGCCCGCGATGGTCGAAAGCCGGGCTACCATCCGCGTTGGCGTGAAAATCAAGTTTGCAATCCAGCACGAAAAGCGATCCGATGTCAGACGGCTGGATCTTCAGCAAATCCGTCTCGATCCAGTCGATGAAGTTCGCGGTGAGTTTGGAGGGGTCCATCTTCACGACATAAACGGGATTTTGACCTGCGCGGCGAACGTAATATTTCCCGGTCCCTTCTTCGACCTCGTGCCCCAGAATCAGGTCGAGGAGCATTTTATCCTGTGGGCTTCGGATGGTGATTCGGGTCCCAAGCTCGGACGGCTCAGCAGAGGGAGCCTCTTCGGAAGTCAAAACGCCGCACTGGGCGCGTGTCGCCTCATCTTCGCCGACAACTCGCAAAACTTCGAGGCCGGAAAGGGCGGAAACCACGTCAACCATGCGATTCTGCGCGTTGGCCGGGTAGCCGCTGAAGGACGAAAGAATCCATTCGCCGCCGATTTTTTTGACTTCGAGACTTCGAGGACTTCCGTTTTTTTCGGTGGTCTGGATCGCAAGTGACCCGACATCCAACACATTGGTCAGCTCCGGGAAAAGAACCTGGTTGATCATCTGGCTGGACTGAAACGTCTCACGTTCCGGCAGTGAAAGATAAACGGCCGGAATCAGGACGACGAGTGCGGCGAGGAAAAAAACGGCGGTTTTGAGCGAATCGGTCATAAAATCGTGCGGGGAAACGGCAGTTTGCCGTCCAGTGGAGCAGGAAATGAAAGGAAAGGGTGAATTGGTTTGACGCGTCGTGCGTTTCATCTCACTCGCAGCCGAGCGCAAACCGGCACTTAATATAGCACGAAATCCTAAAAAATGCAAGCCCCTCCTTGCTTTTTTTCTTCCCTTAATATAAAATACCAGAAATCAATGTAATGGTTTCAATCCCCCCCCCAAAACAGAAAGGTTTTTATGCTCTCGATCCTCAAAAATCCCTCCATTTTGTTTCTTCTTTGTATCTGCGCGGTCTGTGCGAACGCGCAGGAAAAAGTCTTTTACGTGAATACTGACTCAGGCAACGACACGACCGGAAACGGCTCCGCATCCGCTCCATGGCAGAGCGTTCAGAAAGCCCGCGACGCGGTCCGCGCCCTGCGCAAAACCGAAGGTTTCCCCAAAGACGGCGTGGCGGTGGAACTCACCGGGACGTTTATGTGCCCGACCGAAACGCTGGAATTTACGGCTGAGGACGGCGGCGAAAGTGCCGACGCTCCGATGATCTACCGTGCGTCAAAGGACGGCGCCCTCTTCGTCGGCGGAAGCCAGCTCAAGGCCGAGTGGTTCACGAAAGTGGAAGACGCCGAAACGCTTGCCCGGCTGAAGGACTGCGCCAAAGGAAAGGTTTTCGCCTGTGATTTGACGAAGGCTGGCATTCCGCAGATCGAGCCGCTCCCGGTGAAATTCCGCACGTGGCCGTCGGTGGAACTTTTCTCGAACGACCGCGCCATGCAGATCGCCCGCTTCCCGAATGAGGGCTGGCTGGAGATCCCGAATGTGATCGACCGCGGCGTCGATCCGGTGGACCGGACGAAAGATGAATGGGAATTCGGTGTCCGCCCGCCCGTTTTTGAGTACTCCGAGGATGAACCGGCTCGCTGGGACGTTTCCCGAGGCGTGTGGCTCATGGGGTTCTGGTGCATGGACTGGTACTCGGAATCGCTGAAACTTGCGTCGATCGATAAAGAAAAGAAGCGGTTCACGACGGAGGTCAATTCCCTCTACGGCGTCGGAAACCATAGCAAATGGCATACGGCCAAGCGCCGCTACTACGCCTTCAACCTCCTCGAGGAACTCGATGCGCCCGGCGAGTGGTACATCGACCAGGAGAAAAACGTCCTTTACTTCTACCCGGTGGAAGGCGACCTTTCGAGTGTTTTCCTTTCGGTGCAGAAAAACCCGATTTTCAATATTCACGACGCGAAATTCTTCATTCTGGACGGGATCCAGGCGAAATGCTCGCTCGGTCTGGCCGTTTATCTGGTGCGCTGCGAGGATTCCGTCATTCGGAATGTTCGCGTGTACAATATGACGAACGACGGGATCTGCATTTCCAGCGGTCACCGGAACGGACTGACAAAATCCGAAGTTTTCGGGACCGGCCGGACATGCGTCTCGCTCTGGGGCGGCGACCGTAAAACGCTCGAAAAATGCGAAAACTACGTGACCCACTGCCACCTGCACCACTCCGGCCGCCTGCAGAGAAACGGGGGATACTGTCTCACTTTCAACGGCTGCGGCAATTACATCGCACACAATCTGATCCATGATTCCCCCTACATCTGTGTGACTTACGGCGGGAACGAACATCTGTTTGAGTTCAACGAGGTCCACAGCGCGATGATGGAAAGCGGCGACGGCGGCGGCTTGTACACCGGCCGCGACTGGGGGTCGCTCGGAAACGTCGTGCAATTCAATTACTTCCACCACTTCGGTGCGGCTGGCGTGGAGTGGCAGAAGGCGCACGGCCTGAATCCGGACTACCAGCCCCTGAAAGAAAGCATCATGGTCATGGGCGTTTACCTCGATGACTGCGACAGCGGTGACACGGTGCAGAATAACGTGTTCTATAAAACGGGCTGGTCAGCTTTCGTCGGCGGAGGCCGCTACAATAAGATCCTGAACAATCTGTTCCTCGACTGCACGTGTGCCGTCCATTTCGACGACCGCGGCCTTGCGCGTGCGAAACCGGGCGAGGGATTCCAGAACGGCTGGGATCTGCTGAAGAAGATCCAGGACCTCGGCTTCGACCAGTCGCCGTGGAAGGAGCGCTACCCGTTCATCCAGAACGTGATGGAGGACGATCCGAAACTCCCGCTTCACAACACGGTGGAAGGGAACGTTTCGATCGGCTCGACGTGGCTCCAGATGCACAATTCGGCCCGGCAAACCTCCCTGCACCGGATCAACTTCCGGAACAACTACGTGTTTTCGCCGCCGGAGTCGCAAAAAGACCTTTTCCCGCTGAACGAGGACGGCTCGATCCGCGCGGAGTTCCGCGAAGAAACGCTTCAGTTCGACGATCCGGAAAAAGACGATTTCAAGGCGCTTCAGGCTGAGGTTCGAAAATACGTACCGGAATTCAAACCCATCCCGGTGGAAAAGATTGGAAACCGATAAAAATCTATGGTACGACGCTTCCAGCGTCGTCCCCGTAGATTTTGATTTTGACACAAGGCTGGAAGCGTCGTCCCCGTAGATTTTGGATTTTGACATAAGGCTGGAAGCGTCGTCCCCTGTAGATTCACGGGATCCCGCGTACGATCCACGGGCCGATGATCCGTGTCACCCAGACAGGCAGACGCTTCCAGACCCGGATCGCCAGGCCGTATGACGAATTATCCGGACGCACGTCGTCCATCGTTCCTTCACGAACGTAGTACTTCCAAACAACTGGGACCTCTTCCGCGCCCCACTGCTTTTTGAAATGCCACGTTCCCCCGCCGACCGAGCTGCGGCCAAAGTCGAAGATTTTCGCGCCGCGGTCCTCCAGACTGTGCTTGAGAAGATTCCAGTACAGAAACATATTGGCGCACTGGGCGTTGGCCCAACGAAGGGTCCCGGCGCTTGGGACCTCCGTAATTTCTTTACCATGGACGAGGATCGCGGCAGAAGCCACACGGTTTTCCGGCGTTTTCACGAGGCAGATCTCGATCATCTCCCCCAGCTCGTCGAACATCACGTCGAACAGGCGGCGCGAGTAAACCGGCGTCCCGACGTTCCGCATCGTCTCGGCAAAAACGGCGTAAAACTCCGTCAAAAGCTCTTTTCCGCCCCACTCCGCGCGCAGGCCCGCCTTCTCGCCTTTGCGGATCTGGTTCCGGACTTTCGGCCCGACCGCCTTCCAAAGTTCCTCGGACGTCTCAGGAAATTTCAGCTCCATCAGGACCTTCCCCCGCCGCTCGAACGTCAGGCTGGGGTGCGTCATCTCGTGGATGTTGCGGAGTTCCAGATACTTCACGCCGAGCGAGTCCGCGAGTTTCACCGCCTCATCGATCAGTGCACGCTCGACGTTTTCCCGCGTCTCTTCGTCCAAATCGCCAGAAACTACGCATCCGCCGACGTTCACATACGGGACGCTGATCAAATGCCGCCCAAAGAGCGGGCTGCGCATAAAAACGAGCGGAAGCGCGCCAAGCAGAACGCCCTCGCCGTCAGACCGGGCCGTGATCGTGTAGAGTTTCTGCCGAAGCCCCGCCTCAACGATGCGGCCCCACTGGGGGTAAAAGCCCGGATGAAGCCGGGAGCGGCCAGCCGTCAGAGCGTCAAATTCGGCGGCAGAAAGCGGCGTGTGCCCGATCTCAAGGTTCATACTTTAACTTCCGAATCGTCGTCCAAATTCCCTTCATCACCATCTCGTCCACATAGGTGAAACCCTCACCCAGCGCGTCACGGACGGTTTTCGCGCCGCCGCCAGTGAGGAAAATTTGCGGGGGAATCGCAAGGGTCGAAGCGGTACGGGCGGTAAGTTCGCGAATGGTCCCGACCATTCCCCAGAACAGGCCGGCCTGCATCGCCGCGATCGTGTTCTGCGCGACGGACGGGATCCCGTGAGTTTCCATCCGGTGAAGCATTTCCATTACGTCGATCTCCGGCAATGCGTCTGTCTGCTGATCCATCGCGACCGCGCCCATCCTCAGGCCCGGCGCAAACGCCCCGCCGCGAAAGACGCCGTTTTCGTCCACCAGATCGACCTTGGCGACGGTTCCAAGGTCCACGATGATGGCCGGCCGGCCCGGGTCACGGATCTCGTTTGCCGTGATGGCCGAAAGAAGCAGATCGACTCCGACTTTTTCTGGGAACTCGACATCCACCTGAATTGGAACGTTCAGTGCGTTCAACACGTTTACACGGTCTCCGGGGCGATTCTGCGCGAGCCACTCCGTGACTTTCCGGAAAATGTTCCGGTTCACACTGGCGATCCACCACTCACACGGTTTTCCGTCCGCGTGAAGTGTTTGAAGGATTTCCGGAAAACTGGCCGTAAAATCTGAATCCTGATGAGGAACACGAAAGACCGATTTTTCGTCACTGAGTTTGCAGCGTGTGTTTCCAATATCAAGTGCGATGCTAATCATTTTCGACTTTCAAACCCATTAATTTCATCAAAAACTGTAAGTCCTGCCAGGTCGCGGCCTTCTGCGACGGATTGCGCAGCAGGTAGGCCGGGTGGTACGTGCAAACGACCGTCGCATTTCTGTAGCGGTATTCGCGCTGACGCATGCGGCTGATGGTCGTCGTCGTGTCGAGCAGGTACTGCGCCGCTGACGCGCCCAGGCAGCAAATGAATTTCGGCTTCACGATGTCGATCTGCGTGTCAAGGAACTGCCGGCACTTGAACGCTTCCTCGGGCATCGGAGCGCGGTTTCCCGGCGGACGGCATCGCAGAATGTTGCAGATGTACGTGTCTTCCTCACGCTTGATCTTCATGCCGTTTTCGATCATTTTCGTCAGGAGTTGCCCTGCCCGCCCGACGAACGGGATCCCCTGCCGGTCTTCATCCGCGCCGGGAGCCTCGCCGAGGAACATGAGCTCCGCGTAAGGATTCCCCACACCCAGAACCGTCTGGGTCCGGTTCGAGACCAGCTCGATGCAGCGCACGCACTGGCGGACTTTCTCACCCAGGAGGCGCAGCGCCTCGTGACGGTCTTCCATCAAAGGAAGAGCGGAGTAGTCTTCATGCGGCGGGACGATGATTTCTAACGAAAGAGCGGTTCTTTTCGGTGCCATATACTGCGTGGATTTTGAACCAGATGAAAGCGGGGACGACATGGACCTCTGCCACGGCATGACATTGGAGGAAGGCTGTGACGTCGTTTCCCGTGAAGAATGAGACGTTTGCGGCCCCGGAGATTTCTGCCCAGACGAGCGTGAATCCGCAGGTAAACCAGTCAATACGGAAACCGGCGCCGGAGAAATTTTCGCCTCGTTCTCCTTCAGCGCGATCGCAAGTTTCCGTGCCTCGGTGCGTGAAATCTCCTCGATCCCTGCACATTGCAGAGCCTGAAGGCGCTGAAGGATGGCGTGACGTAAATTCATCTTGAAACCTGAAAAGGGTAGCAAAATCTTGCGGGGACGACGCTTCCAGCGTCGTTGAAAGCCCCCCTCTTTGAGGAGGGTGGCGCGTTAGCGCCGGGGGGAGTTGAGAGGCACATTTCAAACTCCCCCAGTCTCGCTCCGCTCGCCAGCCCCCTCACGGAGGGAGCCTTTAAAATTACGGATCATTTGTTCCGATTATCGACCACGCGGTTCACTTTCCCTTCGCTGCGGATCAGCGTGTATGGCTGAACGAGCGTGACACGAACCGAAAGGCCGATGATCTGCGAGATGGACTGCTGGATCTTCTGCTGGAACTGCTCGACCGAGCGGACCGTATCGTCCACGGCGTCGGCGGTCGCTTCCACTTTCACCTCAATGCGGTCCAAACCATCTGCACCTTTATCGAGCACGATCTGGAAGTGCGGCGAAGCGCCTTCCACGCGCAAAATACCCGTTTCGATTTGGGACGGGAACACGTTCACACCGCGGATGATGAGCATGTCGTCGCTGCGGCGGCGGATCGGACGAATACGGCGAATAGTACGCCCGCAGGGACACTGCTCCACGTCGATCGTCGTAATGTCGCGCGTTCTGTAGCGCAGCATCGGCATGGCTTCCTTGCTCAGGGTCGAAAGGACCAGCTCGCCTTCCGTCCCGTCCGGAAGCGGTTCACCGGTCGCCGGGTCGATGATCTCCGGGAAGAAATGATCCTCGAAAATGTGCATGCCGTCCTGGAAACAGCACTCCGCGCCGACGCCCGGGCCAAGGATCTCCGAAAGACCGTAAATGTTGAACGCACGAATGCCGGCTTCTTCCTCAATGTAGTGGCGGACTTCTTCCGACCACGGTTCCGCGCCGAAAACGCCGAATTTGATCGGCAGGTCGCGCATATTAATACCCAACCGGTGCGCTTTGTCGATGATATGAACGAAATAGCTCGGAGTACAGGAGCAGCAGGTGACGTTGAAGTCGCGCATGATCATGATCTGCCGCTCGGTATTTCCGCCGGAGATCGGAACGACGGTACAACCGAGGGCCGACGCGCCGCCGTGAAGTCCCAGACCGCCCGTGAACAGACCGTAGCCGTAGGCGTTCTGCACGATGTCCTGCGAGGTCACGCCGTACCCGACCAGAGCGCGGGCCACCACATTATCCCAAACCTCGAGGTCCTCTTTCGTGTACGCGACCACGATCGGCTTACCCGTCGTTCCGCTCGAAGCGTGCAGACGAACGATCTCCTTCAGCGGGGAGGCGAACATTCCGTACGGATACGTGTCACGTAAATCGACCTTCATCGTGAACGGCAGCTTTACAATGTCGTCGATGCTCTGGATGTCCTCTGGGGTCACGCCCATTTTATTCATGCGGTTTCTGTACAGCTCCACGTTTTCATACGCACGTTTTACCATGTGGATGAGTCTTCGGGATTGTAGTTCACGTAACTGCTCGTGAGGCAGATAGTCCGGGGCACTAATCGGATGAAAAGGCGGAATTGTCTTGGGAGTGGTCATTTTTTGATCTCATTCAAAAACAAGAAAAAGGTGGAAAAAATACATTTTCTAAAGTATATCCCGTTCCAGAATTTAGTCCACTCCCTCGGGGTAAATTTCAACGGGGAAAGAAAGACAAAAAAAGAAATTTTCGCCCAATCACCCCCCAGATAGGGGGATAGGCTTTTAACTATATCCCCAAGGTTTACTTCCCGAAAAAGGAAGTAAACCTTGAAACACCCTCGAACTCGAGGTTCACTCCTGATTATTCTTCCGTGAACATCGCATCCACGTACGCATCCGGGTCGAAGAGTGCGAAATCGGACGCCTGCTCCCCTACCCCGATGTACTTCACGGGGAGATTTACCTGTTTGCGGATCGCCACAGCGCAGCCGCCCTTGGCCGTCCCGTCAAGTTTCGCGAGGATCAAACCGTTACAGTGTACGGACTCGGTGAAATGTTTTGCCTGGCTGATCCCGTTCTGGCCGGTCGTCGCGTCGAGAACGAGCAGAATTTCATGAGGAGCATCGGGCAAAACCTTCCCAATGACGCGGTGGATTTTTTCCAGCTCACGCATGAGGTTGATCTGGGTCTGGAGGCGCCCTGCCGTATCGACGATGCAAACGTCCGCCTTCGATTTGACAGCCGTATCGACCGCATTATATGCGACACTTGCCGGATCACATCCAGGTTTCCCGGTCACGATTTCCGCTCCCAGACGCCCTGCCCAGACGGTAAGCTGCTCGACGGCCGCGGCGCGGAATGTGTCGGCGGCACCCAAAACGACCGTTTTCCCCTGATCGCGGAAGAGTTTGCAGAGTTTCGCGATGGACGTCGTTTTCCCGCTTCCATTGACGCCACAGACCATGATGACCGTCGGTCCCTCGGGACGCAATTCGATCGGCGAGGCGTCCTGACGCATGATCGCTTTGAGCTTTTCCTTTACGAAATCGGTTAGATCCTTCATGAAAACCACGCGGCCGCGGAAAGCCCTGGCAGTTTCGTCGCGAATCTCTTTGGCGGCTTCCACCCCCATGTCGGTCTTGATGAGCGAAGCGAAAAGTTCCTCGAGAAACGCTTCATCCACCAGCCGGCCTTCCGTCTTGAAAAGGTCACGAATGTCCGTGTTTAAAATCCGCTTCGTCTTTTCCAGACCGCGTTTGAGCAAGCCGAACAATCCCATCAGTTCCCCTCTTTCCCGACCAGCGTCGCAGACAGTTTATTCTCGGCTTCCAGATTTTTGCGGATTTTATCGAGGACACCATTCACAAAGCCACCCGATTTTTTGTCGCCGTATTCTTTCGCAATTTCGATCGCCTCGTTGATGAGGATCCCGACCGGGTCTCTGGTATTCATCAGCTCAAACACACCGATACGCAAAACGTTTTTGTCGGTCTCGGCCAAACGAGAGAATTTCCAGTTTTCCAGAACCGCCTCAATATAGGCGTCGATTTCCTTCTTTTGCTGCGTAACTCCCTCGATCAAAAAGTAAGCGTAACGAACCAGTTCCGGGTCCTTCTTGACCCTTTCCCGAATCATATCATCCGGTACTCCTGCATCAGGATTCAAGTCCTGACTGAACAAGACCTGAAGAGCGACCGTACGCGCACGGCGATTTTTATCGATTAACATTATTTCCTCTTTCCTTTAATTTCAGGCAATCAGCGTTCTGCTTTCGGCAGAATACAGGATCAAATTCCCCATTTTCGGCACAGCCGAAACGTTAACTTCTGACTACTGACTACTTGATCCTCGCTTTCAAATCCAGCATTTCCATGAGCGCTTCCGCACAATCTGCGCCTTTGTTTCCAAGATGCGCTTTTTGGGTCTTATCACGCTGATCGTCATCTTCCGCGCTGCGAGCGAGAGCCTGTTCCACCGAATTGACGGTCAACACGCCGAACATAACGGGAATACCCGACTCGGCGCCCTGTTTCGCGAACATAATACTGATTGCACGGTTAATATGCTCGTCGTGAGACGTTTCCCCTTTGATCACGGCACCCAGAGCCAAAATCCCTGCGTGTTTCCCAGCCTTTATCAAAAGGCCCGAGACGGTCGGAATTTCGAACGCTCCAGGAACGTAATAAACGTCGATCTGATCATCCGGGACTCCCAGCTCGGCGAATTTTTTTTGCGCTCCACGTAACAGGCGTTCCGTAATTGTACGGTTGAACTTCGCAACGATGACCGCCACGCGCCCAGTAAATTGAGTTGATGGTTTTCCTTCGTAAATGTTCATTTTTTTCAAGGGTGTCCTTACATTGATTTCAAAAACTCTTCATTGTTAGGCGTTTTTCCAAGCCGCTTCGTCAGCATTTCCATCGCAGTCACGGGATTGAAGTCAGCCAGGAAACTGCGCAGACGGGAAATCGCCTGAAATTCTTCCGGTGTACGAAGCATTTCCTCCCGGTGCGTACCGCTCTGATTCACGTCGATCGCCGGCCAGACTTTCTGTTCGGCCAACCGTTGATCCATCACGATTTCCAGATTCCCGGTTCCTTTGAATTCCTCATATACACCATTTTCCAACGAATCATCTGTTTCACTCGTCAGCGTGCCTAAAATAGTGAGGGACCCGCCTTCTTCCAGAGCTCTGGCCGAAGTCAAAAAAACCATCGGACTTTGGAATGCTGCGTTCGAGTACACGGCATCCATCGGCCGTCCCGCCGGACCATTCAGATGCCAGGCCCCTGCGAGACGCGTCACAGAATCCACCAGAATCAGGACGTTCTGCCCAAACTCGACCATTCGCTTGGCCTTTTCAAGCACCATATCCGCCACCTGAATATGACGTGTAAGCGACTCGTCCATCGTAGAACTTATGACTTCACAATTCAACCCCTTCACTTGTTTACGCAGTTCTTCAACCTTCTCGTCACTTTCATCCACCGCGAGAAGAAAAACATACAAATCGGGATAATTTTTCAGCGCCGCATGAGCGATTTTCGTGAGGAGAGTCGTTTTGCCAACGCCCTGCGGACCGACAATCAACCCACGTTGGCCAAAACCAATCGGCGAAATCAAATCCAGGATGCGCGTTTCCATTTCCTCCGTTTCGCACTCTAGCCTCATCGGATAGGTGGGGTGCATCGGGGTCAGTTCCTCGAAAAATTTGCGGTGACGGAACTCATTCGGATCACGGAAATTGATCGCCTCGACCCTCAAAAGAGCGAAATAACGTTCATTTTCCTTCGGCGGGCGGATCTGACCGGAAACACACGAGCCGTTTCGCAGACCAAAGCGGCGGATCTGGCTCGGTGAAACGTAAATGTCGTCCGGACAGGATGAATAATTGTATTCCGAGCTGCGCAGGAAACCGAATCCATCCGGCAAAATCTCCAGTGTACCTTCACCATAAAGCAAACCATTAAGTTTGATTTTTTCTTTAATGATACTAAAGATGAGGTCCTGTTTTCTGGCCGATTCTTCGTCAGGAATACCAATCTCAAACCGTCGCGCCTCGGCGATGAGTTCCTGCATGGAAAGCTGCTGGAGCCGGCCTACCGTCGCGTCCTGAAGGAGCATTTCCGGCATTTTATCCTCTTCGGGTTTACGTCCCCGGCTCATTTCCTCCGCTAATTCTTCCGCCAGGGAGAGCGGCTCTTTGTGAAAACGAGGTTCTTTCAGTTCCGGGAATGCCGGGTTGTATTGACTGTAACCCTCGGTATTACGCCGATACGGGCGATTTCCATAGCCCCTGCGGCCATAGTTCCCACCGCCGTCCGGCCCGTTTCCGTCATTTTTCCAGCCTCGGTTTCCACGATAGCCGGGATTATCACGGTAACCTGGGTTCTCTTGATTACCGCCATCATAGCCGCTGTAGGGTCTGCGAGGCGGACGCGGAGGGCGGGAGTCGTAGCCGTCGTAACTCCGCGGCTCATTCATCCTCTGGAATCGTTCGGAATCTCCATAATAGCCACGCCGTCCATACCCGCCGGAATTCCGACCGGGATTTCGGCCATCTCCATCGAAACCTCCCGAACGGCGGTAATTGCCAAAACCACCCTCGTTTCGGGGCGGTGCGTTTTCGGGAAAATCACCATTCCGTTCCACAGCGTCCGGGGAGGAAGAACCACGTCCACCGGAGAATTGGGGATCGTTCGTTGATTTCAGTTCATCATCCATTCCCAAACCGCTCCCAAAAGAAGAACGCCCACGGTTACGGGAATATCCCATCGAGAAGCGGGAAAAAGTATTCACGCCTCGGGGTTGAACCGGATCATTGGGAACAGAAAGGCGTGAACTGATAAACGGTTTTTCACGCATAATACGACGCTGACCTTCCATTTCCTGCATGGAATCAGAGGGCGGTTGCGTCTGATCGTCCAAGTAAGACCCAGAAGAGTTCTCGGGTTGGCGGGGTTCATCGGATTTGGGTTTTGCTGCCTCGTTCGGATTCTGGTCAGGTGGGAGTGATGGATTTGCATCGGAAAAGGGATTTGTGGACATTGCTGAGACTCCTGAAAAGTACTGATTTAAGCGTCAAACACGAAAAGGACGCTGGGTGGGTGGGATTAATGAAAAGGTCTGATATACAAACTTTTCTCTGAATTTCACTCTAATATACACCAAATTCAGAGAAATTTCAAGGGCTTCGTTTAAAATTTCAAAAAACCGGCAAAAAATTTTTGGAAATTTTGCCGGTTAAGGAGTTTTTTACATAATCAGTTTTACAAAATTATGTGAGGACCCCATTTCGCGGTGCCCTCACGTTGGGCAAACATTACAGCCAGGCCGGAAATTCGTTCGCCGCAGGGAGAGACACGCACATGACTTTCGTCACGCCGCTGACCCGCTGAAGCTCGCTCAGAGCCGCAACCGGCGGAATGGAGTCAAGACCCCACACGCCCAGGGCTTTACTGGTCTGATTCGTCGCGGTGCTGACGGAGAGCTGCTCAATATTTACGTTGTTGCGGCCAAAAATGTTCCCGACCGCGCCAATAATTCCCGGAACATTGTCGTGCAGGAACAGGCAGAGATTTCCGTCGAGGAACGCCTCGAGGCGGAATTCGTTGACCTGAACCAGACGCGGCATGCTGTTTCCGAACAGAGTACCCGCAAGTGTTGTCTTGCCGCTGTCGCTCACGACCTCGATCGAGATCAGGGAGCTGAACGTTCCGGATTCATTCGATTTGTTCTCGACCACTTCAATACCACGTTCTTTCAGAAGCATACGGGCGTTAATAATATTGGATTCGCCACCCGTCGCGTTGGAAAGAAGACCCGCCGCGAAAGCGCCCGTGACAAGCGAGGTAACTTTCTGGGCGATCTCGCCGCGATAGGAAATCGAGCATTTGGAAATACGGCCTTTTTCGATTTGGGCAGCAGCCAAACCCAAGCGCCACGCCAGAGCAAGCGAACCGCGCATTTCAGCGAGCGTTTTGCCGTCCAGCGGAGCCATATTCACGGCCGACTTGATCGTTCCGGTCGTGAAGTAGTCGATCTGGAGCTCAACGGCTTCCAGAGCGACGTTTTTCTGGGCTTCGGTCGTGCTGGCGCCAAGGTGCGGGGTGCAGAGGACGTTTTTACGCCCAAAGAGAGGATTTTCCGTGCAAGGCTCGGTTGGATAAACGTCCAGAGCGACGCCGGCGAGGTGACCACTGTCGAGGCCCTCGACCAAAGCCGCTTCGTCATAGATCCCGCCACGTGCGCAGTTGATCAGGCGGGCGCCCTTCGGAAGCATTTTGATCTCATCGAAAGAAATCATTCCGCGGGTTTCGTCGGTCAACGGCGTGTGAACCGTCAGAAAATCGCAGAAGGGCAGCATTTCGCGGTAGGACGCAAACATTTTGATGCCCAGTTTTTCGGCCATTTCGTCGGAGAGGAATGGGTCGTAACCAACGAGCTTCATTTCCATGGCACGGGCACGGACGGCAATCGTCTGACCGATACGGCCAAGACCGATGATCCCGAGCGTCTTGCCGGCGAGCTGGGAGCCGGTGAACTGTTTTTTGTCCCAGCGCCCTTCCGCCAGAGACTGGTTGGCCGGAGCGACAAAACGGGTGAGACCAAACATGAGGGCCAGAGCATGTTCCGCGGTAGAGAGTGTGTTTCCGCTCGGCGTATTCATGACGATCATCCCTTGGCGGGTCGCCATGTTTTTGTCGATGTTATCGGTGCCGACGCCAGCGCGAGCGATGGCCTTCAGCCGGGTATTCCCTTCCAGAATGTCGGCCGTGAGCTTCACGCCGCTGCGACAGATCGCGCCGTCGAATTCCATCAGGGTGTTGCGAAGTTCTTCGCCTTTCAAGCCGGTTTTCACTTCGTATTCGATGCCGGGAGCGGCTTCCAGAAGGTCCAAACCATCCTGCGAAATCGAGTCAAGTACGACGATACGAGCCATTTTAAACTCTCCTTTGTTTAAAAAGTTGATGAGGGAAAAAGTCCTAATGCACGTATTCTACTCTTTTTTTCAAACTACGCAAGCCCCCCCGCCCCAATTTTGATAGAAAAATATCGATTTAAGGAAAAAAAGTTCCTTTTCGGGTGGGAAATGGTTGACAGAGGGGTGAGTTTGGTTTATAATCCAGGGAGTGTAATAATTTAAACTGTGGTATCTTTTTTTTCAGAAAGGTTTTCATGGACCGCCGTGTTTTTCTCACCCTGCTCACCTTCCTGCCGTCTTTTCGGGCCTTCGCGGAACCGATGCTCGACTATACGCATGACCGGGTCCAGACCACGCTTGACCCGGGTTTCACGCGCATTGGGACGGTCAAGCCGCGTTCGGCTCGTGAGGTTGGGCCTTCCAATCTCGCCATCGGGTGCGAAATGCTCCCGCGGGATTACGGCGACTTTGAGCAGTTCAAAGAGTACATTCCCCCACTCGGTCTGGCGCGGATACGTCTGCACGCCGGTTGGGCGAAAATCGAAAAGGAACGCGGCGTTTACGACTTCGACTGGCTCGACCGTCAAGTGAACTACCTCCTCGAAAACGGGCTGGAGCCGCTTCTGGAGACATCCTACGGCAATAGTATTTATCCCGGCGGGGGCGGGCCGTCGCTTTCGGATGGTCTGCCACATGGCGAGGAGGCTCTGGCCGCGTGGGACCGTTACGTCGATGAACTTTCGCGGCACTACGCGCACATCAAAAACTGGTCGTGCTGGAACGAGCCCAATAATAAAAAGGAGAACTCCCCGGAAATGGTCGCGGAGAATAATATTCGGACCGCGCGGATCATCCGGAAGAATATTCCCGACGCAAAAATCGGCGGGCTGGTGATCTCCTGGGCGAATATTCCGTTCACGAAGAAATATTTGGACGTTCTGAAGGCTCAGGACGCGCTGGGACTTTTCGAGTGGATGATCTACCACGACTACCGCGTGAACCCGGACGAGTGTTACCCGGCCGTGGAAAAGTGGGTCGAGCTCGTTCATTCGTACGCGCCGGAAATACGCATCTGGAACGGAGAGTCCGGCGCGACTTCCGACCCGCACTACTCGCACCCGATCTCCTCCGGGAAGTGGAACACGGAACTGACCCAGTGCAAATGGAACGCGCGGCGTCTGATCGGCGACCTGGGCCACGGCTGGGAGTCGCTCCTCTTCACGTTCTACGACCCGGCGTACGACCACCCGGAACGTTACACGCGAAAAATCGACCCGCTCTGGATCCGCACGCGGAACGACCGGTTCATGAAACGGATGGGACTGATCAAGTGCAACGAGGACTTCAAGGTCCTGAAAGTGAAGCCGGCGTACTACTCGGCGCAGAACATCGCGTCGATTTTCGACTCGCGGCTGGAAGCGGCTCCGATCGACGCGGAACTCCGCTGCGACGCACGGCTCCGGGCGATCTACACGTTCCGGCAAAAAGAGACGAATTTCCCGTTGATCGCGTACTGGGACGCCAGTTCCAACCCGGAAAACTCAAACGCGACGCGGCCCGCCGAGGTCGTGGTGAAAAGGGTGACGTTCCAGGAGCCGGTCTGGGTCGATGTGATCTCCGGCGCGATTTACGAAATTCCCGCTGAGTCGGTCGTGACGAGCAGCGGCGCGGTGACGTTCAAGGTCCCGGTGTACGACGCTCCGGGAATCATCGGCGAGAAGCAAATGTTTTGACCGAAAGGCCTGAAAAACCATGAAAAAAGCCCTCCTTTCTCTTTTGTTCCTCCTTCTGACCGGGTCGTTTCTCCACGCAGGAACGGACTTTTTCCGGGATGGAAAAACCGACTGGTCCGTGCGTCCGCTCCAGCCGGAAGACGTGACGATCCAAAACGCCGTCAAGGAACTCCAGCGCGCGCTGAAGCTCATTTCCGGCGCAGATTTTCCGCTTTCAGAAGACCCAAAAGCCGTAAACCAAATAGTCATCGGCGTTTCCCCGGAACTCGCCCAAACGCCGGACCTCATTCAAATCGAAACGCGTGACGGGAAGCTCTTCCTGACGGGCGGCTCGCCGCGCAGCGCACTCTACGCCGTTTACGAGTTCCTGCGGGATGAACTGGGCGCGCGGTGGCTTTGGCCCGGCGAGGACGGCGAGTTTCTGCCGAAACGCACCGCGTGGAGCCTCCCGGAAATTCACCGCTCGTTCGAGCCGCCGATCCGTTACCGCGGCTTCCACATGTGCGGGGACTGGTACCGCGTGGACGATTTTCACCTCTGGATGAGCCGGAATCTGCTGAACAGTCACCGCCACGGAAACCACCGTTTCCCGGATCGGGAGCGCGGTTTTTACCGGATCTACTCCAACCATAATGTATTCCCGCCGAAGGAAAATTTCGAGACTCACCCGGAATACTACGCGCTGCGCAACGGGCGGCGGCTCAAGTGCCAGGTCTGCCTGAGCAGTCACGAGTGCGTGGTCGCCACGGCCGACAAACTGACGGAGGAGTTGAAAAAGTGCCCCAACGTGGACGTTCTGAGTCTCTTTTTGCCGGACAATCAGGAGTACTGCCAGTGCGAGGAGTGCGCGAAAAAGTCGGTTTCGACCGCTTTTTTCGACTTTTTCAATGAACTGACCGACATTTTGAAGGAACGCTTCCCGAATCTGCGCTTTGCGACGCTCGCGTATCAGGGATACTTGGAGGTCCCCGACCACCCGGTGCGGAACGCCGAGTTCATCGAAGTGGCGACGCACGGCCGATGCAACGTCCACCTTTACGGCGACGCGGAGTGCGAGCGGAACGCCGCTCAGCTGGCCCTCCTGAAAAGCTGGAAGGAAACCGGCACGCCGATCGGAAATTACGCCTACGAGTACGACATTTTCTCGCACACTCATCTCTTTCTCCCGTTTTTTAGCGTTCTGGCGGACGTCGTGAAAATGAACCACGAAATCGGTTCCGTCGTTTGCCTTCCGGAAGTCAGTCTTTCCCCGCGAACCGGGCCGGAAGAAAAAGTGGGGACCTACGCGAATCGCGTCTCCCAGTACGTTATGGGGCGGCTGATGGTCGATCCGACGCTCGACTGGCACGACGTTCTGCGCGACTACTGCGACTGCGCGTTCGGCCCCGCCTCGCAGTCCGTTTACGAATATTTTCTGGCGCTCGACGCACAGTGGAACGAGCTGAAACTTCACCGCGGGATCCTCGGCTCACCGGTCGGCTTCGCGGAGGAGTTTCTCACGCCGGGAGCTTTGAAAAAGGCCGAAAAGTTTCTGAACGCGGCGCAGGATCAGCTCGCCGCCGCGGCAGACCTTCCCCCGGTGGAGAAAGAGCGCTTCCTGAAAAACGTTCAGCGCGAAATGGTCCTCCTCGGCCAGTGGAAGGCGTTCCTCACCGACGAGGACCGCGCGGAGGCCGCCCTGACGGAAACCCCGGCCGAAAACCAGAAA
The DNA here is from genome assembly GCA_017454585.1 of Thermoguttaceae bacterium. The sequence goes on from JAFTCU010000282.1 coordinate 41,332, forward strand.
TTCAGCTGGACCCCCGATGGGATCACCGTCCAGAACCTGGAACTTCCCGCGGAGCTGGCCCTCACGACCGGCCAGGGAGGCGAAAAGTGGTTTTTCCGCGTCGAAGCGGACGGCACGAAATCCCAGTGGCGCGTGAGTGCTCTCGGCGTGCGCGAGGAATGGTCCCCTGATCCGGTCTGGAGTTTCACCAAAGACGAAAATTCTGCGAAAATTCAGATCCCGTTCGCGTCGCTGGCGCTTGAAAACCCGGTGACTCCCGGAACGCTCTGGCAGTTCAAACTCACCGAGGCGGGAAGATCCACGCCGGCCAACGCGCCCTGGGCGGGTTTTTCCTTCTCACGAGCCACACGGACCGGTCGGGAACTGGCGTACTGGACCGGGACCCTCGAGCGGGACGAGCCAACGCTGAAACGTTTTTCCTCCTCCATGCGCGAGTGCGGCTGGGACGTGCGCGTCGCCAAAACCGGCGAGGAATTCCTGAAACTCGACCCGGAGGTTTACTGGCTGCGCAATCCGTCCGCCGCGCAGAAACTCCCGCCCGAGTGCTGGGAGAAAGTCCGCCGGGACGTGGAGGAAAACGGAAAACTCCTCGTCATCATCTCGTACACGAATTTCCCGCTCGAAATGGTCCTGAACGACCCGTCGTTTGCGGTCCGGATCAGTGGGATCGGCTCGATCTCGCTCCCGGAACGCCGCTGCAACGGGCTGGTCGAGGATTCCTGGCTCCACACGCCGTACGAACTGGAGGAAAAAGTCCGGAAATCCATCACGCCGGCGTACTTCCTGAAGCTGGCCGACCGCGAAAAGTGGAACGTTCTGGCCACGATGCCGAAAAGCTCGGCCGAGCTGGACGCGAAGCTGGACTACATCGCCCTGAGACCGTACGGACGCGGGGCCGTTCTGCTCCTGAGCGCAGACCCTTGGCTTCCACTTCCCGAAATCCTGGAAAACCTGAACGAGTACCGGAAGAAGTAAACGCTTCGGCGTCACAAACCCACCCCCAAACGAAACTTAAACCAACGAAAAACCCAAAAATAGAAAGGACCCTTCCATGACGATTTCACGCCGTAATTTACTCAAACTCACCGCCGCTTCCGTGGCCATTCCTGCGTTTCTCCCGGTCGCTTTCGGCGAGAACGCCCCCAACTCCCGGCTTCGGGTCGGAGCGGTCGGCGTCGGCGGACGAGGAACCTACGACGCCGGCCTGCACGCGCAGCACGCCGAGATGGTCGCGATCGCCGACCTTGATAAAACCCACGCGGCCGCCGCGAATCAGCAGATCTGCGCGGGCAAAGCCGAGGAACTGACCGACTACCGCCGCATTCTGGACCGTTCCGACGTGGACGTGGTTTGCATCGCCACGCCCGACCACTGGCACACGAAAATCTGCCTCGACGCGCTGGCCGCCGGGAAGCACGTTTTCTGCGAGAAGCCGCTCACGCTGACCATCCGCGAGAATCAGGTCCTCCGCGAGGCGGTCAAGGCCCACCCGAAACAGGTCATGGCAGTCGGAACCCAGCGCCGGTGCGAGATCCCGCGCTTCACCCGAGCCGTGAACATGGTCCAGATGGGGATCCTGGGCAAGATCCAGCGTGTGGTCGTGAGCCTCGGCAAACCGCCGTACGTGACCGCCGCCCCGCCGAAGGACCAGCGTTTCAAAGTGGTTCCGGTCCCGGCCGAGTTCGACTGGAACACGTGGCAGGGCCAGGCTCCTGAATTCCCGTACATGAAGGAGCGCGCGCATGCCACCTTCCGCGGCTGGTTCGAGTATGCCGGCGGGAAAGTCACCGACTGGGGCGCGCATTTCCTCGACACGGCACTCTGGGCCCTGGGAGAAGACCGCCCCGGCCGCGGGATCGTCTGGGTCGATCCGTCCGACTGCAATTTCCCGCTCCCGATGAAGGACGGCTTCCCGACCGAGTTCGACTACTGCAACGTTCCGTACGACTTTTACGTCAAAATGAAAACCCTTGGCGGGATCCCGGTCGATATTGAGACGCGGCTCGACAACGGGATCCTCTTTGAAGGCGAAAAAGGCCGGATCTTCGTCAACTGCGGCAAAATCACCGGCAAGCCGATCGAGGAGGAGTGGGACAAAGAATACTACGGCGAAAGCGAAAAACGCCTCATTTTCAAAGGCAAGCCCGTGACGGACCACATGACGAACTTTTACCTCTGCATCCGCGACGGCGGCGAGCCGGTTTCCGACGTTTTCAGCCACATTCAGACGATGACCGCCCTGCACGTTATTAATATTGCAATGCGGCTTGGCCGAACCATGACTTGGGACCCGGTGGCCGAACGTTTCCCGGAAGACGCTCAGGCCAACACGTTCCTGACCCGCGAGCAGCGCAAGGGGTTTGAAGTGTGCTAAAAAAAGCCAGGTAAAAAAACGCCGGACTTCTTTCCGTCCGGCGTTCATTTCTATGTCCTGAAAAAATCTTACAATTTTATAACTATTCCCATTGACAACTTTTTATTTTTCTATATAATACGTGGTTAAACTATTTTACTCATTTCCTTTTTCGGAGAGATAAAACGATGAGAAGATCCTTTTCGATGACGATGGCCGCCCTGCTTGCGGTGCAGTGTCTTCTTTTGACTGCGTGCAAAAAAGAGGGGCAACAGGCCCCCCAGCAAATGCCCGACATGACGGCTCTTGTGACGGCTGAGACCGTTCAGGAGGACTACGCCCAGACTTCCAAAAAGTACGTCGGCACTTTCGACGCCATTGACACGGTGGACGTCGTGGCCCGAGTCGCTGGCAAAATCATGGAGTTCAACGTCCATGAAGGCAAAGACGTCAAGACAGGCGAGCAGCTCTTCAAAATCGAAGACGACACGTACAAAGCCAACGTTGCGGCTGCTGAAGCCAACGTCGCGAACTGCGAGGCGAACATCGTCGCCAGTGAGGGAAATCTCGAATCGGCCAAAGCGACCGTGGACCAGGTCTCGGCCAAACTGAACTACGCGGTCACGACCTTCATTCGTTCCGCGCGTCTGTATTGCGGCGAAAACACGGAGATCGTCCCACTCGCCGAGACCCTTTCCACTGGCAAGTCGATCGATGAACTGCTCCAGGTAGTTGACCAGATCAGCGAGTTAGCCCGGCACTTCAAAAACCCGGCCGCCGCCGTCTCAAAGGATGACTACGAAAACGCCGAGTCCAACCTGCGCAGCGCGATCGCGACGCTTCAGAGCGCTCAGGCCTCCCAAACCACCGCAGAAGGAAACCTCCAAAGCGCCAAAGCCGCCCTTGAGTCCGCCAAGGCCAAGCTGGATCTGGCGAAAATCGATCTGGCTTACACCGTCGTCACGTCGGACATTGACGGGCGCTGCGGCCGTGCGAATACCTCACTGGGGAATTACGTCACCACCGCCAGCGGCGCCCTGATCACCGTCACGCGAATGAATCCGATCTACGTCCGTTTCTCGATGAGTGAACACGACTTCTTCGAGATTTTCGGCTCGCCGGAAGGTCTGAACAACGGAAACATCAGCATCGAAGTCGAGCTTCTGAACAATGTGGCCGGTTCCTCCGAAGAGGCCCAGAGGTTCCCGATCAAGAAGGACGAAAACGGCAACAATCTCCTGTTCCTCGACAACTCGGTCAACACGAACATGGGCGCGGTTTACCTCTGGGGAACGTTCGAGAACGAGCACAGCCTGTTCAACCCCGGCGGTTTGTGCCGCGTGATCCTGAACCACAAAGCCGAAGAAAAGAGCGCATTCGTCCGCACCACCGCGATCCAGCATGACGCGCAGGGCACGGCCATTTACGTCGTTGGAAACGGAAACGTCGTGGAACGCCGGCACGTGGAGCTCGGCCCGATCACCAACGGCATGCAGACGATCCTTCCAAACGAGGACCCGAGCAAAACGCTGCGCGCGGGTGAAGTCGTCGTGACTACCGGCACGCACAAAATCGTGATGATCCCCGGCGTTCCGACCAAAGTCAAATTCGCCCCGCCGACGGGCCTGAAACCGGAAGACACGCCAAACACTTTCCTCGGGACCGTGGGAGGCGAAGCCGCGCCCGCTGCTCCGAATCCGGCTGACGCACCGGCTGCAGCCCATCCCGAAGCAGGGAAACAGTCTCCGAAAGAAGCCCGGAACGTTCCGTCCCAACCGTCCTCTAAAAGCTGAAAGGATTGAACGATGATTTCCGGAATTTTTATTCAGCGTCCGAAACTCGCGATCGTCATCAGCCTTTTGTTGATCCTCGCGGGTATTCTCACCATCCCGAACATGCCGATCTCGGAGTACCCGGAAGTGGCGCCGCCGCAGATCCAGGTCACGGCCACCTACCCCGGTGCGTCCTCCAAGGACATCGCGGACACGGTAGCGGCTCCGATCGAAGCCCAGATGAACGGTCTGGAAAAACTCCTCTACTTCAAATCGACCTCAAGCAACACGGGCGTTTACCAGCTGGACGTTTATTTCCAGTACGGCGCGAACAGTGACATTTCCCAGGTGAACGTTCAGAACGCCGTATCCCGCGCGGAACCGACACTTCCAAGCGAAGTCAAGCAGTACGGCGTTCAGGTCAAGAAACGGTCCTCCGACATTTTGTCCGTCTTCTCGTTCGAGGCGGAGAAACTGAGTACCCGTGAGCTTGCGTCTTACGTCAAGATCCACATTCTGGACGAAATCGCCCGCGTGGATGGGATCAGTGACGCCATATTCTGGTCAAACGATTACTACAGTATGCGAGTCTGGCTTGACCCGGCAAAAATGGCTGCGATGGGCGTTTCCGCGACCGAAGTGGCCGCTGCGATCCAGGGGCAATACGTTCAGGCCGCGGCCGGGGCCGTGGGGATCGAAGCCAGTAATGACCTGATGCAGTACAAGATCAACGTCAAAGGCCGACTGACGACCGAAGAGGAATTCCGCGAGATCGTCGTCCGTGCCGACGGTAAAGGCAACATCGTGAAGATGGGCGACATCGCCAAAGTCGAATTGGGTTCCGAATCCTATGCTGCTCACAGTAAACGAAACGGCAGACCCTGCTGCGCGATCGCAATTTTCCGTACCACCGGCGCCAACGCGCTTGATACGGTGAACGCGACCATCGATAAAATCGAATCCCTAAGGCCCGACTTCGAGAAAATGGGGATCGAGTACCGAACCGCCTACAACCCGACGGAGTACATCACGATCGCTCTGAAAGAAATCGTGCAGACGCTGGGCGAGGCTCTGTTCCTCGTGATCCTCGTAACGTACATTTTCCTTCAGGACTGGCGCGCCACGATCATTCCGGCCGTCGCCATCCCGGTCTCTCTGCTCGGAACATTCCCGGTCCTGTACGCGCTGGGATTTACGATCAATACGCTCACCATGTTCGGCATGATCCTCGTGATCGGGTCCCTGGTGGACGATGCTATCGTCGTGGTGGAAAGCGTCATGAGTAACATCGAACAGGGCCTGGAACCCCGTGAAGCCACGATCAAAAGCATGCATCAGATCACGGGGGCCGTCATCGCGACAACACTCGTGACGCTCGCCATTTACATTCCGATCTGCTTTAACGGTGGTATGGTAGGGGTGATTTACCTCCAGTTCGCCGTCACCATGAGTGTCGCACTGGTCCTCTCGTCAGTGAACGCGCTATCACTGAGCCCGGCGCTGTGCGTGATGATCCTCCGCAAGAAACGGGAAAACAGGTTTTCGCCCATGAACATCCTTTTCAAGCCGTTTAACTACGGGCTTGAGAAATTCCGCGGCGCGTTCCTTTTCTTCAGCGGGATCCTGGTACGCCGGACCCTGTTGACGGTTCTCGTTCTGGGAGCGGTTTTGTACACAGATAAATATTTTTTCAGCGTGACCCCGTCCTCTTTCCTCCCGGATGAAGACAAAGGCGCGATCATGGTGAACGTCGAAATGGCCCCGGGAACCGCACTTTCCGAAACGTGCCGCGTTCTCGACTACCTGAATGATTATTTCAGCAAGGAACCCTGCGTTTCCAGCACACTGACGGTCGCCGGTTTTGGTATGCTTGCCGGTCAGGGTGAAAACAACGGAATGCTCATCCTCGATTTGCAGAAGTGGGACAAACGAACGACTCCCGAAACGCAAGTCAGCGCTCTCCAGATGAAGTTCCAGATGATGGCGATGACGATCCCGGAAGCCCGAATCATGTGCTTCACTCCGCCGGCAATCGTCGGCATGGGAGCCACGTCCGGCGCATCTTTCATGCTTAGTTCCACCGGAAAAGCGGACCCCGTCGAACTTTCCCAGGTGGGCAAAGTACTTAGCGGTGAGTTAATGGGGATCCAGGACGTTCAGTTCGCCCAGACGACCTACAACGCTGACATGCCACAGCTGAGGCTGGAAATCGACCGTGAAAAGGCCGAGTTGATGAAAGTCCCGATCGCTGCGGTTTTCAGAACGCTTCAGACCCAGCTGGCCTCGTTCTACGTCAACGATTTTAACATCAGTGGCTACACGTTCAAGGTCCAGCTTCAGGCGGCCGCGTCCGAGCGAAGCGTCATGGAAGACGTTGAAAATCTGTACATTCCGAACTCGATCGGTGAAATGGTTCCCGTGACGGCCATCGCGAACATTCATTACGAAGTGGGTCCGCAGCAGATCATCCGTTTCAACCAGTACATTTCGGCCAGCTTCAACGCCGCACTCAGGCCGGGAACGATGAAAAGCTCCGGACAGTTCATGGCTGAAATCGAAAACGCGCAAACCATCCAGCCAAAACCCGGTCAGCCGGCCGAGTACAAGATCAACTGGACCGATATGAGTCTCCAGGAGCACCTGAACCAGGGGAAAATCGGCAGTTTGCTGGCGATGGCGATCATTTTCGGCTACCTGTTCCTCGTGGCGCAATATGAGTCGTGGACGATCCCGCTCCCCGTGATGCTTTCGGTTTCCGTCGCCATGCTCGGCGCCATGCTCGGTTTGATGTGGTGCCACAAAGACTTGAGTATTTACGCCCAGCTGGGCCTCGTGATGCTGATCGGTCTGGCCAGCAAGAACGCCATTTTGATGGTCGAGTTCTCGAAAGAGGAGCACGAAACGCACGGTCTGAACATCACCGACGCGGCCCTTTCCGGCGCAAGCCAGCGATTCCGCGCGGTGCTTATGACGGCGTTCTCGTTCATCCTCGGCGTGGTTCCGCTTCTCACGGCCACGGGCGCAGGCGCCGCCAGCCGAGTCGCCATCGGCGTTCCGACGTTCTACGGAATGTTGATCGCCACGGTGTTCGGTATCGCGCTGATCCCGGCGCTCTACGCGGCCTGCCAGCGTATGCGTGAACTCACGAAAAGGCCGGACAAATCGCCGAATACCCAGGGGATGCCGGCAGCAGTGCTGGAAGGCCAGGTCGAAGTACTTGAAAACCCGATTGAAGAGCTGGAAAGCCCGGCCGAAGAACTGGAAAGCCCGGAAGAATAAATGATTTCAAGCCGGTAAAGTTTTAGGAAATCGTAACGCTGTAACTGCGGCGTTACGATTTTTCTTTTACAATCCTGAAAAAATTTCCACTTTTTCTTGTAATTTCTGAAAAAACTCTCGTTTTGCTCTTTACTCAAACCGCGAAATTTGGAATAATGCCCCCAATGAACGTCACCCTATGGGGGGTTGAACGGAGATTTATTTCGACATAAGGTCGATTTCGATTCAAGGAGAATACAATGACGAAATCCAAATGGATGATGATTTGCGCAGCGTTGGCCTGCGGTTTGGTTCTGGCTATTTCTGTTGTCGCCCAGCAAGGGACTTCTACGACGACCCCTCCGGCGGCCGTTCGCTCCGCAGTCGGGCTGGTCGATGTCGGTCACATTATTTCCCAGAACGCCAATATTGATAAACAAATGGCCGCGATTAACGAGAAGTACTCCAAACTTCTCCAGGATTCCATGAAAGACCGTCAGGAAATCGCCAATATGCGCGAACTCCTGAATACGTATGACAAAAACTCCGACATTTACCGTGAAACCGAGCAGAAGATGCTCTCCCAGCGCGGCGAACTGGAATCCAAGCAGCTCATGCTGATCAAACAGGCCACGGAAGAACGCCTCAAGCTGTTCAACTCTGTGTACACCACGATCATGAAGCAGGCGGAAGTCGTCGGTGCCCACTTCGGAATGAGCATCGTGCTGAACTACGACCGTTCCAAGCTGATCGAAGAAGTTCCGCTTCTCACTAACCCGCAGCAATATGAAGCCTTCTTCGGCCAGTACGCTCAGACCGTCGCCATGCGCCCGATCGTTTGGGCCAACGGCAAAACGGTTGACCTGACCTCCCTCGTTCTGAACCAGATCCAGAAGGCTGACCCGTCTTCCATTCGTACACCCAACACGACGGTGAAGGCCCAGCCCGCCGCGACCAATACTGCGGTTGGAACGAAAGCCACCGTCCCGGCCACGACCAATCGTTAAAAAAAAATAAAGTCCGAAAGGCCACAACGTGATACAATCATCACGCTGTGGTCTTTTTTTGTATGATGTTAAAACCGACAGCGCTCTGATGGGCAGAAAAAACACTTTTTTCGGTCAAATTTGACTTTTTTCTTCTAAAATCACTCATTTTTTACTTTTTTTCCAAAAAAATCTTGCAAAATTTCTGATTTCGTGTAAAATATTGTCTATGTAATTAACCTGTAATTGATTAAATTGAGGGGCAACATTATGCGTCATCCTTTTTTATTCACCATATTCTCCTTGCTGACGATTGGTTTCGCCGGGATTTCCGCCGCTGTTGACGATACGGGAACGGAAGGTTTGACCGTCACGATCGCCGATCCTGCGGTAATTCAAACCTCCGATGGCCTGACCGGGTCCGGTAATTTGACCCTCACGACCACCGGTTACACGGTCGGTGACGCTGCGACCTACGGCACGTACCAGTTTAGCTCCGGCGCAAGCACGACCGGCTTCACCGGCGGCCTCGTTCTGAACGGCGCCAATATGGACCTGAACGGAAACGCGCTGACCGTCACGACGATCACCACCGACGGCAACGACAAGATCGCCACCATAACGAACAGCGCCGGGACCACCGCGAATCTGACGTTTTCGCAGAATTTCAATCTCTACGCGGCAGTCACGGGAGACGTGAATCTGACGTGGAATCTCACCAGTACAACGAGTCAGGTGTACACCCCCCTCACGAACACGGCAGGAACCTCGGTTTCCAACGGTACGATCGAGATCAAAACAGGCACCGCCACCAATCCTTTCGGCACCGGAACGGTCAAATTGAACAATACAAAAGTCTGCTTTAGCGCGAGCGCCATCACACAGACCGCTCCGATGGAACTGACGGGCGACTGCTTCATCCGTCTGGCTTCTGGCGGAAGCGCCAATATTTCCGGGGCCGTTAGCGGCACGGGGAACCTCGTCATTCCGTACGACGGCGCGTCCTTTACCTTCTCCGGCACGCCGAAAACTTACACGGGTAAAACCGTTATCGGGATCTCGACCTACCACTGGAACAACGCCAGCGCGAAAGCCCAGATCACCCTCCAGGCGGAGAATCTCCTCCCGGCCGCGACCACCGTGGTGATGGGAAGCGACTGCGGCGGAAGTACGCTCGCCCTGAACGGCTACTCCCAAACCATTAAAGGCCTGAATGGTGCCGGCTCAATCACAACTACAGCAGGAAAACCCACGACGCTGACCGTCACCTCGGCGGATGTCACTGGCAATTTCAAGCTCGGCAACAGTGCGACGCTTGCGCTTCCGGGTGGGGAATACACGCGCCTGAACGTTTCCGGTGAAGGGAATCTCTCGTTTAGCGACGACGCGACGCTCTCCCCCGGTGAATTAAACTGGGGCGTCACCCAAATTAGCTCAACCGGAAACGGTGACTACACTACCCCGGCCAACCCGACCGAATGGACGCTGACGCCGGATAAACTTTCCGCGAGAACCACCGCTGAATTCCCGAACAATACCACGTACTCCTACCAGGGGATCTTCACTGCGAAAGAGGAAATGACGCTTTCCTTCCTGAAAAACTTCGACGATGGGGGACTCGTATGGGTCACGCCCATCAATGAAGACGGCACGCTCGGCACCAAAATGACGGCCGTTGCCAGTGGAGCGGGCGAAGTCGGAACCACTCTGACCCATACTTCCGGTTCCACCAGCGCGTGGGACGCTTTGGTCGTCGGAGAAGTCACGCTTTCCCCGGGGAAATGGCTCATTGAAACCCGCGTGGGTCAAGGCGGCGGTGGTATTGGAGCGACGTACTCCTACACCCAGGACGGGCAGACTGTTTACGTTCCGGGGATCGCAGTGAAAGCCGGCGGAAACGCCACGGATCTTGACGGAGTTCCCGAATACAAAGCGCTCAATATTAATGAAAACGGCGAGCTGGCTGGCATTTCTAACCTCGTGGCCAGTCACCCCGACACGATCATCAGCACGAACGTCCAAATCGCCGACGGCAAGACGCTCACGATCGATGCCGGCACCAACGCGAAGGTAAAAGTTTCCGGCGACGTTTCGGGCGAGGGGAGCAAACTCGTTCTGACGGGCGACAGCACGACTTCCGAAGCCGTGCTCACCGGCGTGAATTCCTACTCCGGCGGCACCACGGTCAACGTCCCCAAACTCACGGTCAACAACGGGCGGTCCCTCGGTACCGGGGCCGTGACGTTCGACGCGCCTAACGGGACGGATGTCGTCTTTGACCCAAGTGTGGAAAGCAAAGTCGATACGTTGTGGAAAGAAGGGTCCATCGTAAAGGACGGCATTCAGAAAACCGAAACGCCCGCTTCCCTTGTACACACCAGCGAGGCCACGCACACCGCCACGACCATTGGCGGCACAACGACTTGGGCGTACATCTCGGATGAACTCATTTCGGAAGCCGACTTCACGATGTATTTCAGCAAAACGTACGACGATGCCGCCTACATAAAAGTCACCGACCTGACTGACGATTCCCTGAGCAAAGTAGTCATTGATCACGGCGCCTACAATAGCGCGGCGTTTGGCACGTTCGATTTCCTGGAAGGGCACCACTACGCCATCGACCTGCGCGTCTATAACGGCGGCGGCGGATCCGGACCGTACAACATCAGCGGCTCCGGCATAACCAGCGGGATCGGTATCGGCGCCTCGACCCAAGGCTTTACGGACGGCGTCGGAAATGAATCGTTCATCACCCCGAATTTCGATTCGACCGGCGCACTGATCGGCTCGGCTCTGCACGGGTACGGAAGCAATATTTTCACGCAGGATCTCATCCTGAACCAGAACGTTTCCATCGACGCGTCGCAGGCCAATCTTCAGTTCGACGGCCAGATCTCCGGCACTGGGGCGCTGACGCTCAAAAACGGAGGTTACACCCTGACGCATGAAGGCAATTCCGTCGGCGGTCTCACGCTTGAAAACGCCAGCTACGACGCCACAAAAACGACCGGCGTAATGGAAGTGAACGGCGATTTGGCCATCACGGACTCGGCGATCACCCTCAGCCTGAACGGCCTGGAAGATGATGAGAGCTGGACCCTGTTCAGCGTCGCAGACGGCGGAACCGTCACGATGAACAACACAAGCTGGACGTTCAACTATGACGGCGAACCAGTCTCAGGTATAAACACCGTAAAGCTGATTGGCGCACAAAACCTTCCGGAGAATTTCTGGGAAAGCGCGACCTTGGCGATCACGAATCCAAACATCCTTGGTACGTTCGATCTGGATGCAAATGGTGCATATCTCGTTTTCGGCGATTCCACCTCCCTTCCTGAACCTGCCGCGTGGGTCCTGCTCCTCTGCGGCGCCGTGGGACTGGGAATCGTTCGGTCACGAAAAATGAAAATGAAGAAATGAAAAGGACTTCACTCCATTCTTCATTCATAATTCATCATTCATAATTCATAATTTATGCAAGGTTTCCAGCGTACTCTTGCCGCTCCGGTTTCCATCGACGGAATCGGGTATTGGTCGGACCGGGATATTACGGTCACGTTCCAGCCCTCCGCTCCGGGAACCGGTTTGATTTTTGTAAGGGACGATTTGCCCGGGAAGCCCAGGATCCCTGCATCACCCGAGTTCCGTGTCGCGATCCCCCGTCGGACCTCGCTGGAAAAGGACGGCGCCCGTGTGGAAATGGTCGAGCACATTCTTTCCGCTTTGACCGGGATGGGGGTCGAAACCTGCGAGATCCACGTCACGGCCTGCGAGATGCCCGGCATGGACGGCAGTGCCCGCGCGTTCGTCGAAGCTTTCGACTCGGTCGGGTACGAAACGCAGGACGTGCCGGCCAAAATTCTGACGCTTTCCAAGCCGCTGAACTTGCGCGATTCTGACTCTGACCGTTGGATCACGGTTCAGCCAGCCCACGATTTGCGCATCGGGTTTGAACTCTGCTACAAAACAGCGTCTCCAATCGAAAACCAGACCGCTGAATTCACGCTCACACCTGAGATTTACCGCCGGGAGATCGCGCCGTGCCGCACGTTTGTGACGCAGGCAGAGGCTGAGGCGTTTTTGGGTGCCGGTCTTGCGAAACGGGTCACGTACCAGAACCTGCTCGTTTTCGGTCCGAACGGTCCGATCGAAAACTCCGTGCGCTTCCCGAATGAGTGTGCGCGCCACAAGATCCTCGACCTGATCGGCGACCTGGCCCTCCTTGGCTCACGCCTCCGTGCGAACGTTCATGCCTTCCGCAGCGGCCATGATTTCAACGCCCGGCTCGTGCAAACGATTTTAAAAGGTCAGTGAGTTCAGGAAAACTGCTTCAAAACGCGAATAAATTGTTCTTTCAGGAGAAATTCATGAAGAAATCGTCATTCCTTCTTGCGTTTTTGTTTCTTCCATTTCTTCTTTCTCCCGCCCAGGCCCAGTTCGATAATCTGGCGGACGACGCGTCGTTTCAGTACCGCACGCACCCGCGGGTCGTCGTGGAAAAGGAACACGCTGAAGCCGCCGGGTTGAAAGTTTTGGACGGGAAGCACGTCAAAATTGTGACGGATCTGGAGCTCACGCCGGCCGTAAAAGCCCTCCCGGAAGCGGTGGACGAGGCGTTTCCGCAACTCTGCAACTTTTTTGGGGTGGAAGACGATCCGGACTGGGTTTTGACCGTTTTTCTGATGAAGAATAATCTGAAGTTCATCGAGGCGAACTACCTGCCGGACATTTTGCCGCCGTTCCAGAACGGGTTTTCGTATAATTACGACTGCTGGGTCTATGACCAGCCGTCCGACTACTACCGCCAGCACCTGATTTTGCACGAGATGGTACACAGTTTCTCCACGACGCGAATCGGAAAAGCCGGGCCGAACTGGTTCGCGGAAATGCTTGCCGAGTTGCTTGGGATGCACGATTTCTCCGCCTCGCCGATCCGACTCGGTTTTATGCCGCCGAACAAGCAGGCGGTTCCGCATTGCGGCCGGATCAAGGAAATTCACGACGCCATCACGCGGGGTGAAGCCCGGACGATCAATCGGATCCTTCTGGCGACAAACGAGGATTTCCTAGATAATTCGGTCTATTACTGGTGTTGGGCGCTGGGATGGTTCCTCGAACACAATCCGAACACACACGACGAACTGCACTCGCTGATCCCAATACTTAAAAAGACAAATTCCCACGAAGAATTCACGGCTGCGTTCCTGAAACTGATCGAGCCAAAACGGGAACTCATCGAAAAGCAGTGGCTCATGTACGTCGCGTCGCTCGATTACGATTACGCGCTGAAACCGATGCTTTTCGATACGGAAGCTGGTGCTCCGCTGAACGGGAAAACCGTTCAGAGACTGAAAGTCAATACAGGCTGGCAGAACACGAAGATCCACGTGAAAAAAGGAGAGAAGATCCGGATCCGCGCGAAAGGGAAATTTGAGCTTTACCGCTCCGAAGAGGAAACCTGGCCCTGCGAGCAGAACGGCGTCACGATCGAGTACCTGAACGGCCAGCCACTGGGAATCGTACAAGCCGTGATTTTGACCGATGCGGAGAAAATGACGCCCGCCCTGATGAACGACCGCCAGCCGGGAACGTTTTACACGCCGATTGCCGTCGGGACAAACCGGACGTTTACGGCTCCGTTTGACGGAACGATCCTGCTCCGGTTGAACGTTGAGCCGAAAAAACTGCCGAAATGTCAAGGGGAAATGGCGGTTGAAATCAAAGGAAACCTGGGAACCGCGGAATAATCGGCTTTCCCCCAATCATTTGATCAAAAAAACGCCCACCGTCGGCTGTTCCGCGCAGTTCATCACGCCGGCGGCCTCTTCCATGGGACAAACTCGCACAAAGACTCCTTTCTGGGTCAAAAAGTCGATTGCTTTTTGAGTCACGATCAGTTCTTTGGCCTCTTTTGCGCCCTTTACACCGATAACAAGCTGCGAGACGTTTTCGTCCATCATGGTTTTCAGTTCAGAACGATGGATTTTCTCATCAGTTTCCTTGCGAGGAATCGCCTCGCATTGCGAGTTCATGAAAAAATCGGCGTCGAATTCACGCGATCCGACACGCATTACATTGGAGGCTTCGTTCCACTCAAACTTTGGCCTCGAAGCGTTTTTTTTCACAGGTTCTGACGGTTTTTCATCAAAATGCTTCACACTTGCGCGTGCTAGTGCGACCGCACCAATGACCACCGCATCATCACCAAGCTGGGAAAGAACAATTCTGCGCCGGGACGGTGCCGCCGGAAGTTGATCCGCGTCCATAATTTTCTCGATAATTGGCATAATATAGCGATGGCACGCTTCCATCACACCGCCCCCCAAGACGATTACTTCCGGGTCAATTAAATGCCGAACAGTGAGACACGCGTACGCCAGAACCTCAGCCGTATAATGTACAACTGCCGTAACAAGCGGATCGCCTTTCTCCAGCGCTTTGGCGAGAGTACCCGCTTTAATCAGGGAAACATCCCCCTCACAAAGTTCGGGAATACAACTGGGAACACCGAGTTCCAGCGCCTCCTGAATCTGATGTTCCATGGCGGTTCGACTTGCGAAAGTTTCAAGGCATCCGACGTTTCCGCAGCCACAAACCGGGAAATCCGGAAGTTCCTCGGAAGCGACGCCCTCAGGAAGAATGGCTCCGAGATAGGCTTTCCAGCTTCTCGCAGGGGTTTGAACCACGATGTGCCCGATTTCTCCCGCTCCGTGCCCTGCTCCGGTCCATAACTTTCCGTTGATGACGATTCCACTTCCAACACCGGTCCCAACAAAGATCCCAACAGCATTCAGGGATTTTTTCGCTGCGCCGAGCCACGTCTCGCCAAGGGTTCCAAGGTTTCCGTCGTTTCCGAGGAAAACAGGTATCCCAAAGTCAGCGCTCAAGATTTTCCCAAGCGCAATTCCCGTCAAATTCATATTCGGAGTTACAACCACGTCCCCGCTTTGAGGTTCCACTACTCCAGGAATCGCAATTCCTATGGCCTTGATCCGGTCCTGAGGAAAACCGAAATGTTCAATCAGTGAGTGAATTGAAGTTTCAATCGCCTGAATCGTCACCTCCGGTCCACAGTCTCGCGGGGTTTTTTCCTTCAGAAAAGCATAAATGGCTCCGTCTTCTCCCACGAGTGCCGTACGGATTTTCGTCCCGCCAACATCCATTCCAATGTAGAGACGTGAGTCAATTTTCGTGAAATCAGGTACAGGATCGATGACTTTGATTTTGGTCATAAAAATACATCAAGGGTTAATGTCTGAAGTCAGAAAACCTTGAAAACGGAGGATTTTACATGGTCATCCCAATCATCCATTCCGGTTTTTCAGTTCTTCGGCCGTGTTTTTACATTGTTCCAGTAAAGTGTGAGCGTTTTGGAATCCGAGCTGGGAACGTGCTTTGTCGGCGGAACAGCTCCAGGAACCCGACATGATCTCCCGAAATTTGTCAAGCGATATCGCGGAGTGTTTTCCGGTGATTTTTCGTCTAAGGTTCATAAACTGGCAAACGATCCAGAGGAAAATCGGCGTCACTGGCAAAATGAACGTAAATTTCCGCCCAAGCGCCTTACCGAACAAACGCCCCATTTCCATGTAAGTCAGATGCTCTGTCTGTGAAACATAATAGATTCCTGTTCCAACGTTCTGGGATTCCGTATTTTCCAGGCCGGGAAGACGCTCTCCCTTTTCGGCCGCAAGGTACAAAATCTGGCAAACGTCCTCCGCGTGTGCCATGGAAAAGCGAAAAGTCCGAAGAAAGGGAATGAAAAAAATTCCGCTTTTCCGAATCGCGTTGATCCAGAGACTGACCTCGTGATCGTACGGGCCAAAAAGCATCGGCGGGCGAATCACCGTAATATTCATTTCGTCGGCGTATTTTCGAAGCATCGTTTCCGCTGCCAATTTGGACTTGCCGTACCATGAAACCGGCGTACAGGGATCTTCCTCGATGTGAGGGCGTTTGACGGTCGAGGGGCCGGCGGCGGCCAGGGACGATACATACACGAAAATCGGTTTTTCGGTCCGCTCCATACACGCTTTCACCAGATTTTCGGTAAAATTACAATTTACTTCCAACATTTCATTCAGTGAATCAGCCGCAGTCGCACCCGCCAGATGGAAAACCACATCCACTCCGGAAACCGCTTCTCTCAAGGCCTCAGCCTGGGTAAAATCACCCTGAACCAGTTTTACACCTTCGACTTTCAAATGTTCCTGTTTCGATTTTGGACGTACCAAACAGACCACATTCCAGCCTTTTCCCAAAAGAAAAGTTACAAAATTTCTGCCCAAAAAACCCGTGGCACCTGTTACAAGGGCACTTTTCATCGATTCTGCTCCAAGTGAATGATCCTCTGAAATTTTTCCTGAAGTTCCGTATTGGCCGCAGCCAAAAACCATCCTTCATCCACGTTGAACGGTTTCCCGAAAATTCCTCGAATGTCCCCACCCGCCTCGGTCACAAGGAGGGAACCCGCGGCAACGTCCCACGGTTTCGTGCGGAAATTCCAGGTTGCGTCGAGCCGGCCACACGCTGTAAATGCAAGATTCAACGCAGTGGAACCTGTCCGGCGGATCGCGTGCGTACAGACCAGAACGTTCAAAAAAGAACGCAAGTCAGGGCTGTCGTACCCGGCGTTCGGAGGAAAACCTACTGCGACGAGACTTTCTTCCGGCTCGGTCACGCGGCTGGTCTGCAATGGTTTCCCGTTCAGAAACGCTCCATGACCTTTCACAGAGGTAAAACATTCCCCCGTCACGGGCGCGAAAATGACGCCGACCTGCATTTCACCGCTGAACTCCATACCAATCGAAACTGCAAAATTCGGGAACGTATGCACGTAATTGGTCGTTCCGTCAAGCGGGTCCACGATCCAGCGGTACACGCCCGGTCCCCCAGCCGCATCGGTCCCGGGAGTATTTTCCTCACCGAGAATTTTATGCGTTGGAAAAGCCTGAAGAATCATCTCCTTCACTTTTTCCTGCGACGCAAAATCGGCTTCCGTTACCAAATCGGCACGGCCCTTTTCCCGTACGTGAATATGGTCCCAATAGTCGAGCAGAATTTGGCCCGCCGCACGAGCCGCAGATTCGCCGACCGATAAATATTCAAAAATGTCTTGCTCCATGGAAGTTTAAAAATTCAAGGATTGTAAATTCAGTTAACGATCAGGGTGTGCCCTCACAAATGATTTCGCACCGCCACGAACAGGTCACCGAATCGCGCAAACGACGAAGCAATTCTGCACCGGTTTTCTGACCTGCTTCCGAAAGCCCCATCAGGTCGAAGCCCGCCTCGGAGTTCGGGAGAAAAGCCAATTCCCTCTCTCGATCAATGAACGCGAAAAGGGAGCTTGACGAGGCGATTTCACTCAGCTTCAACAAGTCAACACAAAGCTCCACAGAGGCGTTTTCCTCGCAGTTCAACTGAAAATCCTCAGGGAATTCTTCGTCCCAGGCGTCCCAAAGCGGATTGGCCTCTTCCACTTCCTTCCAGGTCTGCGCGATTCCAGATGCCCGGGCCTTACGCACAAATGGGAGATCGCTTTCCGCCGTGTTTGATTTGGCGCAAAGAATCCCGAACCAGTAAACTACCGTGCCGGAAACGCTGTAAAACTCACGCAGAAACCAAAGAAAACGGTTTTGGACCGCCTCGGTAAACGTACACGAGACGATTTCCGGGGTAAACTCCGTAAAACCGACGTAGAATGGTGATTCCCAAAAGGCAAATGGGTTAAAGAGGCCGAGCAGTTCTGTGACTGGTCGTTTTTCCATGATGAAGTCTCCGTGGTGCGCAAAAAGGAAAAGGCGTAAAAGGCCGTAACGAAACAGAAGAAATCATGGACTCAGACCATGAATGGTCGTTTTATTACGGCCTTTTATCGATTTACTTTTTCACCGACTTCCTGACTTTACACTCCAATTCCGGGTCTGATGCAAGCGGGAGGATGACCGGTTCCCCCGTCTCGGACGCTTTGTAGATCCCCAGAATGATTTCCACCGCACGGCGGCCTTCCGGCCCGTTCACTTTCGGTTCCGTGTTCGTTTCGATCGCCTGGATCATATTCGCGAAAAGTTTCGCGTGCCCCTTAAAGCTGATTGCCGCCGGGTCTGCCGCACCACCACCGGAACTCTTGGAACTGGCCATTTCTTCCTTGATTTGGGCGTCTTCGGGGGCTTCTTCGGCAAAATCCCACCGCACGATGTCCTCTTCCTCGATCGTCGCGGAGCCTTTCGAGC